>CAYJLL010000014.1:0-16129 GCA_964370955.1 uncultured Rikenellaceae bacterium
CCCCATATGAAAGACCATCGACTATCAATTCGACCGCAGTTGAATTTGAATATACCACAACCTTCGAGGATGGTTTAATCTGCGAGAGCGAACGAGCGATATGTACAAATTGATCCTCGGCGTTCCAGTTAGCCTTATAGAAATAGAAGGCATCTTTGCGAGTGAGCCTATCGAAAGTCACAAGCCCCATGTCCGACACCCCTGGGCGATCACCCCAAGGCATAGAGGCTATCCCATAGTCGAACATCGAGTTAATGAAAGTTCCCCAGAAATAGTTTCCATCTTTGATAATGCGCCAAGTTTTTTGGTGATAATGGCTCTGCCATGTGCTTGGATGGAAAGTAGAACGAAGATCTGGTCGCAGCAAAGTATCGCTAAATTGATAGGGCGACCCTCCTGCACCATACTCCGAAAGGGCTACCTTCAAACGAGGCCACTCACGACGAAGTGACTCCGCCCACAGCTTTAAATCCTCAGGCGCTCCCTCGTTCCATCCCACATATTGATTAAAGCCGATTAGGGGCGTGATAAAATTCAATTCACCATCTTGATTGCTCGCTGCCACACACTCTCTTGAGGGATCCAACTCCTGGGCAAGCTCCATCAACTCTCGAACATAGATCTTTGGATCATCGCCCCTTTGGGTTAGCTCGTCGAACAATCCCCACCACAGAATAGAGGGGTGGTTGTAGAGCTGCTTGATCATCTCCGTGAGTTGCTTCTCGCCATTTTCCATAAATTCGGGCGAATCAACAAAGCCTTTATCTCTCTCGCCACCAGCACCCACAAAAGGAATCTCGCTCCAAACCATAATGCCTGCTTTGTCACACAATTCCAAGAAATACGGATCTTGAGGATAATGGGTCAAACGCACTGCGTTCACTCCCATTTCGAGCATCAGATCAATGTCTCGTTGATGGTTCTCTCTATAGAGTGCATTTGCTCTTAGGGCGTTATCCTCATAGCGGGTCACACCTTTTATTCTCAACACCTTGCCATTGAGCAAAAATTGATTTTGAGCATTAACCTCCCAATAGCGCAAACCAAAATTCTCTGACACACTATCCAAAGACGCTTTACTTTCGCCATCCTCCACGAGTTTCACCTCCACGCTATAAAGGTAGGGATTCTCGGTTGAGTTCCACAACTGAGGGTTGTCGATAGTGAAATTTGCCGATAGCGATAGCACCCCACCAACATTCGCACTCTCGATTTTTTGAGTTTTGCTTGCTACCCTCTCCCCTAGGTTGTCAAGGATAGTAAATTGTACATCAGCACTACGCATAGGTTCTGTATTGATTGTAGCCTCAACTCTAACTTCCGCCGAGGCGGAACTTACGTTTTGCGTTGTGACGAACACCCCCGAACTAGCGTGGTCGGATTGCGAGATATGAGTCTTGGGGGTTAGAATCAGTTCAACGTCGCGATGTATGCCGCCGTAGTGGTTAAAATCACCTATCAAAGGCATCACACCCATATCTTGCGAATTGTTTACTCTCACCCAGATATAGTTCTTACCAGCATTCAAAAACGGGGTAATATCCCATCCAAATGCCGTGTAACCACCATTGTGTTCGCCCACATAGCGAGAATTCACATACACCAAAGCACGCTGGTTCACTCCGCCAAAACGAAGATAGGCATTACCCTGAAGATCTTGAGCACTCAACTGCACCTCGCGAACATAGCTGCCCAAGCCTCGAAAATAGTTTGCATTCCCTCCCAGAGCATCATAGTTCCAAGTGTGAGGCAGGGTAACGGCTTGGGTCACCCCCCCATTTTGAGACCCCGTGAATTGCCAATGGTTGTTGAGATTAATTTCTCTTCGCTGAGCAAAGAGCACACTCACACTAATTGAAAAAAGGAAAAGAATGCTTGATAAAAATTTCATATTTTGAAATGGATTTATTTTCTTCGAAAAAATCTTTGTGATTTTATTATAATTATAACGCAAAAATAGTAATTTTGTTTTGAAAAACAACAATAAAAGATGACTAGACCTGAGCGCTTTGATGCGATAAGTCGCTGGTTTGCAGAGAACAACCCCAATGCAGACACAGAACTAGACTATAGTTCAACATGGGGACTACTGGTGGCTGTGATGCTCTCAGCGCAGTGTACTGACAAGAGAGTGAATATGGTCACTCCTGCTCTAATGGCACGGTTTAGCAGTCCGTGGGAGATGGAAAAATCATCAGAAGAGGAGGTTTTTAGCTATATCAAGTCTATTTCCTACCCCAACGCCAAAGCGACCCACCTTTTGCAAACCGCACAAATGTTATGCCAAAACCACAAGGGAGAAGTTCCCAGCACCCGAGCAGAACTCGAAGCTCTCCCAGGGGTTGGTCGCAAGACAGCCAACGTGATTCTCTCTGTAGCTTTTGGCGAGCCCACCATGGCAGTAGACACCCATGTCTTTAGGGTTTCTCGTCGCATCGGGCTGTCCACTGGCAAAACTCCCGAGGCGGTCGAAAAAGACCTCATCAAGGGTTTTGGTGGTATCAAATGGTTTGACAAGAGCGATATGGCTCGTGCCCACCATTGGTTGATTCTCCACGGGAGGTATGTGTGTTTGGCTCGTAAGCCCAAATGCGAGGAGTGTGGCATCGAAAATTTCTGCAAAAAACAACTCTAAGCCTAAGCCCTCAGCCAAGGCAATAACCAACCATTAAAAATCTATAAAATCCTATGATAGAGAATAATAGAAAACGCCTGAGCTATCGCCGCAAGATAATGCTCTATCTATTGATTTCGTTTCTGGGCTTTGTCACAGCGGTATCCACCCTTCAATATCTCCGAGAAAAAGAATACAAAGAACGAGAGCTGGAATCGACCCTAAGGGTCTACACCGAGCTTATTGATCGCTACATCGAATCGAATCCGCCAAATGAATTCACCTATGTCAATAACCTGCTCCCAGGGAACTTGCGTTTGACCATTATCGATAAGGACGGAAAGGTACGCTATGACAATGCTGCGCTAACCCCCGTGAGTCAGATGTCTAACCATTCCGATCGAGCGGAAATACTCTCGGCCTCTAGCACTGGCGAGGGAAGTTCGGTGCGAACATCAGAAACTACCTCACGTGAGTATTTCTATTTCGCCAAACAATATGATGATTTTTTCATTAGAGTTGCGCTCCCCAACGACCATTTGCTCAGGCGTGACCTTCAGGCAGATCAATATTTTATCTACTTTTTTATTTTTCTGTTTATTATTGCCATCTCGCTCATCGTCTACCTCTCTGATCGTTTTGGGCGAACCGTGGTTCAATTGCGTAATTTTATTCGCTCACTAGAGAAATCACCTGCACAGGCAGCACAGATTCGCTTCCCGAAAAACGAGATTGGCGAGATTAGTGAAAAAATGGCCAACGCCTACAGCCAATTAAAAGCAAAAAACAAGGAACTGGCAAGGGAGCAAGAGAAATTCAATCGACACTTCCAGTACCTCAACCAAGGAGTTTCGATTTACTCTCCTGAGCGTAAGTGTATCTACTCAAATGTGCGTTTTATTCAGAACCTCAACATGATCACCGATGAGCCGACTTTTCAGTCTGAGGAGATTTTCTCGACTCGAGAATTCGCTCAAATGCTTGATTTTTTAAGCGAAAACACACAAATAGCAAAAACTGCCGCTAACCCTCCTTTGTGGCAAAATCGAATTAGCAAGAGCGGTCATCAGTTCGAGGTGCAAATGTTGATTTTCAAAGACTCATCTTTTGAGATTATCCTCACCAATATCACCGAGATTCAAAACGAAAGAGACCTAAAGTTCAATATGACTAATAATATTGCCCACGAGCTTCGCACCCCTGTGAACAGTATTTGTGGATATTTGGAAACTATCATAGACCAAAAAGGTCGAATTGAACCCGAGCGTGAGGAGTTTTTCCTTCAACGCGCCTACTCCCAAGCCAATCGCCTTTCGGACCTGATTCGAGACATTAGTCTTATCACAAAGACCGAATCTGCACGTGAGCTCTTCGAACAAGAACCTTTCGAGATACGATCTCTAGTGGGAGACATACTACAAGACTACAGCAAGGAGATCACAAAAAAGAATGCTACTCTCTCTCTTGACATACCATCGGATGTGGTGGTGATAGGAAACTTCACGCTGCTGTATGCGCTCTTTAGCAATCTAATTGACAACAGTTTGAAATACGCTGGAGAGGGAACGCTTATACACATTTGCCTCTACGCTCAAGACTCTGAACACTACTACTTTAGATATCGTGACAACGGAGTGGGTGTCACCTCTGAGCATTTGAATCGTATTTTTGACAGATTCTATCGCATCGATCCCGCTCGCAGCCGCAGCAGCGGAGGCTCAGGACTGGGGCTTTCGATTGTGCGCAATGCGGTGAGCTTCCACCATGGCGAAATCAGCGCCAAGAAAGCCAAAGACGGAGGTCTGGAGTATCTATTCACGCTCTCGAGCAAGAGTGAATAATAGCTCACGGAATGTTTTATTCAAAAAACAAAGAACTATGAAACAAACAACGAAACTTCTGACTGCGCTGGCATTACTACTGACAACAGTATCCTCTAATGCACAAACCAGCGAAACCCTAAAAACCGAGCGAGTTTCAGTTTTTAGAAACAACCTAGCATACTTTCAACGCAGCGCAGTGAGCGACAAGGATGGTGTATATAGAATCAATGGCGAGAATAATATTCCTGCAGGGCGATTTGGTACGCTGTGGGTGAACTCGAAAGACAAACTAAAATCTATTCGTGTCTATCAAACTACCGATAGCATTACTGCTAAATATGCTGCAATGTCACTACCTCAGCTGCTAAAGGCTAACATCACACGTGAGGCGAAACTTCAAACCACAACTGACACTCTAGTGGGGATAATAGAAGATGTGATGATCAAGAGTGACCTCGAAGGTTTGGTTTACTTGACGAGCTCCTCACAAGGGTGGCAGGCACTTCCTCTCGCTCAGATAGTTTCAGTTCAATTCTCTGGCAAACCCAACACCACACTCTCAGAAGAGATAGGTCGCACAGAAAAAACTCTTGAGATCAACTTCCAAGAACCCAAACTCACCCCGTTTGAGATTAGCTACCTCCAAAGGGGACTTACGTGGAACCCACTGTACAACATCACACTCACAGACGATCGCGAACTAACTGTGAATCTTGTTGCCGAGATGATTAATGACGCCGAGGATATTCAAGGGGCTACGATTGATTTTATGTCGAGCGCACCATCGTTTGCCTACGCATCGCAGCTCTCAAAACTACTAAAAGACCCCGACCCTCGCAGCCGCTTCTATGAAGTAGAGCCCCGCCGCGGTTCGTATGTTTCCATGGATATGGAAATTGCTTACGATGCGATGGAGGTAACGCTGAATTCTAGCAAAGTTGATGGACTAAGCGATGGTGTTCAAATTTCGCAAGCAAAAGAACAAAAGCTCTACACTCTAGATGGTGTGACTATAAAATCGGGCGAAAGGGCGCACTTCGATCTTCTGAGCGCAACGCTCGATTACCAGGATCTATACACTTGCACCATGAGAAACGATGATCTTCTCTATACTGTCAAGGAGTATGATGTTTACCATTCATTACTTATCGAAAACAACACAAAACTGTGGTTTGCCGCAGCTCCGGCATATATTTCGTCCTCTCAAAGCGGCGAGATTATCCCACTAGCTCAGGGGCTACTCAAGGATACGCCCGTGGGTGCAACCTCGCAAATTGATATGTCGCAAAGCCATGATATTGAGGTTGAAGTTAGATTGAATAACATTAAAATCGAGGATGAAAAAATCGATTTCAATAATCGCAAGTATAGCAAGAAGAAGGTCGAGGGTAAAATCATCATCACCTCCCACAAGGATAAAGATATTAACCTGAGAATCGACCGCGCTATCGTTGGCGATTCTATCGAGTCGAAAACCAAGTGGGAGATCATCTCACAACAAGGCCAGAGATATAATCCAGGGTTGATTAATATGGCTCAGTGGAATGTAAAAGTGCCCGCAGGCGAGGTGGTTGAGATAGAATTTAGCTACTACGACTACATACCCTAGTCCCTATTGGCTTTAAGATAAAAGTCTATTAAGCAGCATACCATAGTTAGTCACTGCGACTCCTGCGCCAGAGAGCATCCTCAGGCGGTTCATCACGCCCCCTCGGGTAGTCATACAACCGCCACATTGCAACGCAAGGCGGTACTGTCGTAGCTCTTCAGGCATAGGGGTGCGCCCACCAATGAAAGTATAATTGAGTTCGCCGCCAACAAAAGCATTTAAAAGCGAGGGGATTTTCACTCGCCCTATATCCTCACAGCTAACCTGATGGGAGCAGTTCTCGATTACAAGAATTTTATCTCCAGTCTTTAGGCTCTCTATTTGATTCAAACCCTCACGATAGAGATTCATATCGCCCTTGCGCTGGGCAAGCAGGATGCTAAAAGAAGTTAGCTCTACGGTTGGCTGAGGGCTATCTTTTATTATTTGCTTAACACTATCAAACGCCTGCGAGTCGGTCACAACCATACGCGCTACCCCTCCCTGCAAAGCCTGCAGAAGCTGCCCAGGTTGCACCACCAGAGCTGTTGCACTAAGATCCAAAGCAGCTCGCACCGCCTGCATCTGTGGTAATATCATTCTCCCCGAAGGCGCCTCGCTATCAATTGGGCACACCAATACTATTGTATCGCCCTCACGCACTACACCTCCATAAAAATCAGGTTCGATCAAGGATGATCTAGGCACTAGAGTTTGAATCTTTTTGAATATCTCCTCGGCAGAGGCAGGAAACTCTGCTCTATCTATGATAATATAAGGAATACCTCCAAGTCTTTCTACCAAATCTACCTCCAAGTGGTGCCTCCCTTGGTTTTGGGTGACAATCAATGCAAGATCTATCTCTTGAATGGTTTGATAACTTTTTTTTATACGCTCCTCACCCAGCTCGCTTTCATCGTCAAGCCCCGCTGTATCAATAAAAGTTACGGGGGAGTAGTCCAAAATCTCAAAGCGACGGCGCACAGGGTCAGTAGTCGTCCCCTTTTGGGATGAGACGATAGCTAAATCTTGCCCCGTGAGCAGATTGAACAGAGTAGATTTCCCTGCATTACTCAGGCCATAAATCCCTATATTCATAAACTAAAGTATTTTAAATTCTAGCGTGAAGTTCTAATACACATACTCTTTAACCAAATTCTCGTCTATAGGCTGATCCTTGTCGCAGAGAATTGTGAGGCGCTCGACTATATTTCCCAACTGGCGAATATTGCCAGTCCAAGTCATTGACTGCAACAAGGCAATAGCCTGCGGGGTGATAACTTTGCGATCTTTGGCACCATTGGCATAGATGCCTAGAAAATGATCTACCAACAAAGGAATATCATCGCTGCGTTCGCTAAGCGAAGGAACTTCTATACAAATCACACTTATTCGGTGATAGAGATCCTCTCTGAAACTGCCCTTTTCGATTTGGTGTTTTAGGTTCTTATTGGTCGCACAAATCACCCTTACATCTATCTTTAGCTCTTTTTCTGAGCCCACTCTCGAGAGCTTCGATTCTTGCAACACTCTAAGCACTTTCGCTTGAGCCGAAAGGCTCATATCACCAATCTCGTCGAGAAAGATTGTACCTCCACAAGCCTGCTCAAACTTCCCTTTATGTTGGCGCACAGCCGATGTAAACGAGCCTTTTTCATGCCCAAAAAGTTCACTCTCTATCATCTCCGATGGGATGGCCGCACAATTCACCTCAATGAAAGGCCCAGATGATCTATCGCTCTGTTGGTGAATGGAGCGAGCAACTAACTCTTTACCTGTGCCATTGGACCCCGTTATCAAAACCCTAGCATTCGAGGGCGCGACCTTAGAGATCATATCCTTGACCTTGACAATCGATTCGGATTCGCCAATTATCTTGGTATTGGCAGGTCGTTTGCGTTTATGTAGAGCTTGAGTGGTCTCAAGTGATGCATCGAGGAT
Source organism: uncultured Rikenellaceae bacterium (assembly GCA_964370955.1). Lineage (GTDB taxonomy): Bacteria > Bacteroidota > Bacteroidia > Bacteroidales > Rikenellaceae > Mucinivorans. The sequence continues at coordinate 7,967 of CAYJLL010000014.1, forward strand.
GGATGAAACCTTACGTAGGATAGTATTGAGATCGAAAGGTTTTTCCATAAAATCCATCGCCCCTTTTTTCATGCAATCCACCGCCAAATCTATTGTTCCATTTGCCGAGATGACCAATATTTTCATTACGATACCCAGCTTGGAGAGTTGCTCAATGAGTTGATCGCCTCCCATATTGGGCATCACAACATCTGTTATCAACAAATCAAAAGGATTATTCCCTTTACTTGCGCTCAATATCTGATCTAAAGCCTGCTGGCCGTCCTCTGCTAAATGGACTTCATGGGAGTTCATCCTTAATATCTCGCCGACGCTCGAGCATACTGCTCTTTGATCGTCCGCAACTAAAATTTTAGCCATCACTTACTTATCTTTTAGGTTAATATTTTATTGAATACTGGGCGCTTAATCAACGCCCCCAAGTTCAAAAATCATGCAAATTTACAAACATTATTTATAAAAAAAAGTTATAAATTTTTCATCGACTATTGTGAAATTCAAAGATATGTATTAAATTTGCTTTTTTAAAATCTAATTCGCATTTCGATACAATATTTCCTCACTATGGATAATACTAAATTTACCAGCGTAGACACTCCGCTACTTTTACCAGAGTACGGGCGCAATGTTCAACGAATGGTGCGCTATCTGCACACCATCGAGGATCGCAACCTGCGCAACGAACAAGCAAAGGTGGTTGTGGGCCTAATGGGCAACCTAAACCCCAATAAGAGTGATTCGGTAGAATTTCAACATATGCTTTGGGATCACCTCTTTATGATAGCAGGATTAGATTTGGATGTAGATTCGCCTTTCGAAAAACCATCGCTAGAGCATTTTTCGCCTGTGGCGCAAAGACTAGAGTACCCAAAATGCAATATCTCTCACAAACAATATGGCCGCCATGCGGCTGAGTTTGCAAGATCGATTGCCGCAATAAATGAGCCCCAAAACGCAGAACTAAAAGAGGAAATGGCGTTGGAATTGGCGAAGTTTATGAGACAAAAAAGTTATAGCTACAATAATGAATACCCCGACAATCGTATCATAATGAACGATCTGAGAGGATTCTCTGGAGGCTCTCTGGAGCTAGAGCCAAGCCTATTGGAAGGCGCCCAGCTCTATGGAGGTAATCAAAACAAGGCTAGAACAGGTAGCAAATGGGCTAAAGGCAACAGCAAAAGCGGCGCTAAGACAGGGGCGAAAGGAAATAACAAAAACAAGAACAACAACCACAAAACCAACAAACACTAGGCTTATATGGCATCATTTGAAGTACTCGGCGGAAGACAATTAAGTGGAGAGATCACACCGCAGGGAGCAAAAAACGAAGCGTTACAAATACTATGCGCGGTGCTTCTCACGCCAGAGAAAGTCACCATCAGCAATATTCCTGCAATCATCGATGTTTTGCAACTCATCGAGCTAATAGAGAAAATGGGTGTGGAGGTCGAGAAACTAAGCGAGGATACATACACCTTCCAGGCAAAGCAAGTGAACATGGAGTATATGAAATCCCCTGAGTTTCGCAAAACGGCCGCAAGATTGCGTGGTTCGGTGATGATGCTAGGGGCTACACTCGGAAGATTCGGTTGGGCCGCAATGCCAAAACCCGGAGGTGATAAAATTGGGCGCAGAAGACTAGATACCCACTTTATAGGATTTCAAAACCTTGGCGCAAGCCTTGAGATTAACACTGAAGAACATTTTTACAGCGTTAGCGCCCCAAGCGATGGACTTAAAGGTAGCTACATGCTACTGGACGAGGCTTCGGTCACCGGTACTGCCAATATAATTATGGCGGCGGTGCTGGCAAAAGGCACTACGACAATTTACAACGCTGCGTGTGAGCCCTACATCCAACAACTCTGTAGGATGCTAGTGAGGATGGGAGCAAAGATTAGCGGCATAGCCTCAAACCTACTCACCATTGAGGGTGTTGAATATCTAGGCGGCACCAGCCACCGTATGTTACCCGATATGATCGAGGTGGGGAGTTTTATTGGAATGGCGGCGATGACTCGCTCCGAAATTACAATAAAAGACGTAGAGTTCGACAGCCTGGGAATAATCCCTGCCCAATTCCAAAGGATGGGAATCGAGATGGAACGACGAGGGGACGACCTGTTTATCCCCCAACGAGATAGCTACCAAATTGAGAGTTTTATGGACGGCTCGATTATGAACATTGCCGACGCCCCTTGGCCCGGGCTAACACCCGACCTACTCAGTGTAATGCTGGTGGTGGCCACTCAAGCGAAAGGATCGGTTTTGATTCATCAAAAGATGTTCGAGAGCAGACTCTTTTTTGTCGACAAACTAATTGACATGGGTGCTCAGATTATATTGTGCGATCCTCACAGGGCGACCATAATCGGACACAACCATCAAATGCAACTTCGAGGAACAGTGATGAGTTCTCCCGATATTCGTGCAGGGGTTGCCCTGCTGATTGCAGCCATGAGCGCTTCGTCTCGAAGTGTGATACAAAACATCGAACAAATCGACCGTGGATACCAAAATATCGACGGAAGATTAAACGCACTAGGAGCGCAGATTACTCGATTAGAATAATCAACCTCGACTCTTAGAACAAAACCCAGTTGCACACTGCAACACAGCAAAATTACAAGTTTTTAGCGTTCATTTTTTTCATCAACACCACTTTTTTTTATTTAGCGCGAAAGTACCCCCCCTTACTTGCTCGCTCATTGTGAGCTTGCAGGTTTGACTTAAAGAAATACATAGAAGCAAATGGGTTCAGATCTATTTAAATTTAAACGTTTTGACGTTTATCAGTCACGTAGTGCCATGAAAGTAGGTACCGATGGGGTACTGCTTGGCTCTTGGGTGGGCATTAAAGACTCAGACCGAGAGATCATGGACATTGGCTGCGGAACAGGGCTAATCTCTCTGATGGCAGCCCAACGATCGCTTGATGCCAAAATTTCGGCAGTCGAGATCGACCAGGGTGCAGCCATAGAGGCCCTAGAGAATTCCGCCCACTCCCCTTGGGATCAAAGAATAAGTGTGTATAACTGCGCCTTTCAGGATCTTATCACAAGAGACGATCAGCAAAAGAAATACGACCTTATCATCACCAACCCCCCTTATTTTGACGGCACCTATAAAGCCACGGGCGAGAGCCGCAACACAGCGCGCCACAGTGGACGATTGGGCGATGAGGATATTATCGAGGGTGTTTGCCGTATGCTTAAAGACGAGAACAGCCGTTTTGCGGTGATTTATCCCAACCGCCCTGGAACTAGTTTTATTGCAAAAGCTCTAGGTGAGGGTTTGTACTTAAATCGACTATGTTATGTTATCCCTAAGGCTGGGCGACTCCCCAAGAGGATAATGATGGAATTTTCGTTTAGATTCTATGAAATCAGACAGGAAAAACTCGTGATTCTCGACGAAAACGGCCAATACAGCCAGCAGTATCGTGAGCTGACTCAAGATTTTTACCTGAGATTTTAATTACGAAGTACGCATTCTTAACAAAAAAGCCGTATATTTGTCGTAAGAATCCCCCGAAGCAGAAGTTAATTAGTTAATAATTCAACATTATTTTTTTTCAGATGAGCTATAAAGTTTTAGTGGTTGACGACGAGGAGGACATTATCGAGTTTCAGAGCTACAATCTCGAACTGCAAGGATGGAGCGTTGCTAGCGCTCGCAACGGTGTGGAGGCCATAGAGGTGGCACAAAGTTTCAAACCCGATCTTATCCTCATGGACGTTATGATGCCCCTTATGGATGGCATCACCGCTTGTGGTGAGCTACGACGAATGCCCAGCATGAACTCGGTGATTATTGCCATGGTGACTGCTCGCTCGGAGGACTATTCACAAATTGCTGGATTTGAAGCTGGTGCTGACGATTACATCTTCAAACCGATTCGCCCCAGTGTGTTAATCAGTCGCATCAAGGCTTTATTGAAACGAAGAGAAACGCTCGCAGGAACCCTCGCAACGCCTGAACAAAAAGAAACAGAACTTCCTTTTGAAATTGATACAGAACGACACCTAGTCATTACAGGCGACAAGGAAATAACCCTCCCGCGCAAAGAGTTTGCACTGCTTTCGCTCTTGAGCTCCAAGCCCGGCAAAGTTTTCACTCGCGAGGCTATCTATGACAGTGTATGGGGAGAGGAAGTTGTTGTGGGCGATCGCACCATAGATGTGCACATCCGCAAACTCCGCGAACGCCTGGGCGATGGCTGTATTAGCACGGTTAAAGGCGTGGGATACAAGATCAATCTATAGGCGCATCAACGAGGCAGCATTTAGTGTTCTCTGAGATTTGCTATAGTTAGAAATCGTAATAATTATTAAAATAGGGTTTGATTATACAAAAAGAAAACCCTATTTTTGTATAAAATCCTTATCATATATATACATTTAGTGCATAAAATGATTATCAACCTACACAACACCCTCACTCGCAAAGCCGAGACCTTCACCCCCATTAAAGCTCCCTTTGTGGGGCTCTATGTTTGTGGGCCCACCGTCTACGGCGATCCACACCTAGGACATGCGCGTGGAGCGATTACTTTCGATATACTATTTCGCCTTTTGAAGGCCTGCCACTACAAAGTGCGTTATGTACGCAATATCACCGACGTTGGGCACCTCGAGGCTGACGCCGACTCAGGCGAGGATAAGATTGCAAAAAAAGCACGCCTCGAAGAGCTCGAGCCAATGGAAGTGGCTGGACACTACACCAACCGCTACCGAGATTACATGAAGCTCCTTGGATGCTTGAACCCTTCAATAGAACCTCTTGCATCAGGGCATATACCCGAACAAATCGAGCTTACTCAAGCGATTTTGGATAAGGGGTTGGCCTATGAATCGAATGGTTCAATTTATTTCGATGTGCAGAAATACGCTCAATCGCACCACTATGGCATCCTGAGCGGACGCAACATAGAGGATATGCAGAGCGGAGGGCGCAGCGACGAGTTCTCGGGCGAGAAACGTTTCTCTGCCGATTTTGCACTATGGAAAAAAGCAGCTCCTGAGCATATCATGCGCTGGAATTCGCCTTGGGGACTGGGTTTCCCTGGGTGGCACAATGAGTGTAGTGCTATGAGCCGCAAATATCTAGGAGAAAAATTTGATATTCACGGCGGTGGAATGGATTTAATGTTCCCCCACCACGAATGTGAGATAGCCCAATCACAGGCAGCTTTTGGCAGTAGCTCGGCGAACTACTGGGTACACAACAATATGATTACCCTCAACGGACAAAAAATGGGTAAATCGCTTGGTAATGCCATCTCGCTAGAGGAATTCTTCACAGGAAACCACCCTCTTTTGGATCGTGCCTACTCTCCGCAAGTGATTCGCTTCTTTATGTTGGGAGCTCACTATCGTTCGACCCTTGATTTTAGCAACGAGGCTCTAGTGGCTGCAGAGAAGGGTTTGCAAAGGCTACTAAGCGCATGGGATACCCTGCAAAAGATCAAGCCTTCGCCCACTACCTCGACCGAAGAGGTAGGCTCACTAAGAGACAAAGCTCTTGAGGCAGTGGCGCAAGACATGAATACTTCGGTTGCTATTTCGGTGCTGTTTGACTACACCCGAACTATCAACTCCATCTACGACAATAAATTTAGCATCACCGCTGAGGACTTGCAAAAACTCCGTGAGGATTTTGCGTGGACCATGCAGGACCTTCTGGGAGTGGAGCTATCGGGTGGCGCAGATACTCAAAGCAACCATCAAAAGGCTCTCGAAGGCGTTATGGATCTAGTCCTTGAGATGCGACTAAAGGCGCGCGAAGATAAAAATTGGGCGCTCTCAGATCAAATCAGAGATGCACTCGCCGAGGCTGGCATCACTGTGAAAGACCGTAAAGACGGTAGCGACTGGAGTGTAGAATAAACCCCATCCAAACATAAAAAAACAGAATAAATAACTTAGATCAAAATATCGTTATGGATAAAAAAATAGACTTTAACAACCTTGGCTTCGGCTATGTGCCAACAAACTACAACTTGCGTTGCGTTTATAAAGATGGCGCATGGGGCGAGATAACTCAGCACACCGAGGAGACTATTAATCTGCATATTGCTGCTAGCTGTCTGCACTACGGACAGGAATCGTTCGAGGGCCTAAAAGCCTTTGAGGGCGAGGATGGAAAGGTACGTATTTTCCGCCCTGAGCAGAATGCACTACGCATGCAAAGTTCGGCTCGTTGCATTATGATGGCTGAACCTCCAGTGGAGCTATTTGTTGAGATGTGCCGCAGGGTTGTGGAGCTGAATCGTGAGTTTGTGCCACCTCTTAGCAGTGGTGGATCGCTATATATTCGCCCGCTGCTGATCGGTTCGGGAGCTACAGTGGGAGTAAAGCCCGTGGATGAATACACTCTGATGGTATTCTGCACACCCGTGGGAAGCTATTACCCTGGAGGTATGAAAGGAATGAGCGTTATTATCGACTCGGAGCACGACCGTGCAGCACCCAATGGAACTGGCCACGTAAAGGTGGGTGGCAACTATGCCGCATCACTTCGTGGTATGCAGCTGGCTCATAGTGGAGGCTACGCAAGTGTTATGTTCTTGGATCCATCTTCTCACAGCAAGATCGACGAGTGTGGCGCTGCCAACTTCTTTGGCATCAAGGGCAACTCTTACGTAACCCCTGGTTCGAGCTCTATTCTGCCTTCGATCACCAATATGTCGCTTTGCGATATTGCAAAAGAGCTTGGAATGGAAGTTGAGCGCAGAGATATACTAGTGGAGGAGCTAGGAGAGTTTTCGGAGTGTGGTGCTTGTGGCACTGCGGCTGTTATCTCGCCCATCGAGAATATTTTCGATCCTCGCAACCAGACTCATTACAACTATGAGTGCATAGGCGACAAAACCCTAGCTATCTATAATTACTATCGTGACATCCAATTGGGTCGCCGCGAAGATAAGTGGGGCTGGAATATGCTAATTGATTAATTTTAAATTAATTAAAACACTTTTAACAAACAAAAACTCCGTAAAGGTTAAAATTTTATCAAAAATTTTTGCTGGAAAATTTGGTAGCAAACTAAAAAGTTCTTACCTTTGTGCTCGTTAAAAGTTTGGGTTATTGACCCATGGTGTAATGGTAACACAGCAGATTTTGGTTCTGTCATTCTAGGTTCGAGTCCTAGTGGGTCAACAAAGGGCATCTCGTTTGAGGTGCCCTTCTTTTTTTGTGCACCTCCTTGTCAAGAGGCGATATTTTTCTTATATTTGTTGTGCGTAAACCTAAAAATACAACAACTATGAATCTCTACAAAACTCTTATGGCGGCAGCTCTTATGCTGCTCTGTACTGCTAGCTTCGCACAAAACAGCCCTCAAAAACAGAATAAACCGATTCGTCTTTCTCTGAAAGGTCAAATACAAGGCGCAGACACGGGCGACACACTGCTGTTCACTCCCATGACTGTCAGGTATGTGCTTGAACCTGAGCTCTCGTTCAAGGTGCCGCTGAATAAGAATGGCGAATTTAGCTATCGTGGTAAAGTGGATGATGTGCGCTTCTATGCCGTCACACTACTAAGCAAACGCGAGCAGCGCGGCGTTAAAGATTTCTCAAGAATCTATGCCCCAGGGCTACTCGATGACTCTAAAATCACCATCACTGGCGAGCGAGACCAAATGCCCTACCTGATTTTTAGTGGTGGCCCCTACACCCCTGAGCTGGTCGAGAGTCAAAAGTTAGATATTGCCATGTTTATGGATCGTGATGTGATCACACAAAAGATGAACAAGGCCCTTGCAGAGGGTGATACTATCTTGGGGCAAAAGTACTCCAACGAATTCAACAATCACTATGCCCTTGAGTCAACTATTACCGCTAGGGCGGCAAAGGATAGCATTGAAAAAGAATATATGCGCACTCACAACAACGACCTAGTGGCATTTGAGGCTTGCACTGCATACTATAAATTAAGCGCACAGGAGATGTTTGCACACTACGAGAAACTCTCACCCAGTGCAAAGAATGGGTACCATGGCAGGGAATTATTGCGAATTGCCACAACTCTAAAGAACCTCGAACCCGGAGGCTCTGCACCCGATTTCACTCTCCAAACTCCCGAGGGAGATAGTGTCAGATTGAGCGATATGAAGGGAAAATATGTCTTAATCTATCACTATGGCATGTGCCCAGGT
>CAYJLL010000015.1:0-14566 GCA_964370955.1 uncultured Rikenellaceae bacterium
GATTAATATCCTTGGTGATGATGGTGTGCCTATCGACTACCACATGAGATTCTGGAGATCAGAGCTTATCGATTTTGTAATCCTTCAGCAGGACTCTTTCGACAAGGTGGACTCTAGTTGTTCGATGGATAGACAAAAATATATGTTCGAGATGGTGATAGATATTTGTGAGCGTAACTTTGAATTTGAAGACTTCGAGCAGTGCTCGGCTTTCTACAAGAAGCTTATCAACTCACTGCGCCAGATGAACTACTCGGTGTTCGACTCAGAGGAATTTAAGCGCTACCAAGCGCAGGTGCACGAGATGCTTGCCTAAATTAAGGATTGATAATTTTACAGCAAAAGAGAAACTATGAGTGCTTTTCAAAAAATATATACTGAGCTCACTGCGCTAACCAAAGCAACAGTGACTCTAAATGCTAAGGGGGTGGCAAACGAAACCCTCGCAACAGTTGATGGCCGTTTGGCTCAGGTGGTAAAAATCCAAGGCGAGAGTGTTACCCTGCAAGTGTTCGAGGGAACAGAAAGCATCCCGACCAATGCTGAAGTGGTATTCTTGGGTCACCCACCCCAACTAAAAGTGTCTGAGGAACTTTGTGGTCGCTTCTTCGACGCCTATGGCCGTCCACTAACAGGAGGTGATATTCAAGGTGCGCTACGTGAGACGGGTGGACCTGCGGTAAACCCTTTCCGTCGTCGTCAGCCTTCGGAGCTGATCGCTACGGGTATTGCAGGTATCGACCTAAACAATACGCTAGTATCGGGGCAAAAAATCCCTTTCTTTGCCGACCCTAACCAGCCTTTCAACCAAGTAATGGCGATGGTGGCGCTGCGTGCCGATGTGGATAGAATTATCCTCGGGGGTATGGGTATGACCAATGACGATTACCTCTACTACAAGCAGGTGTTCGACAACGCAGGTGCGCTTGATAGAATCGTGGCTTTCGTAAATACTACCGACAACCCTCCCGTGGAGCGTCTGTTGGTGCCCGACATGGCGCTTACGGCTGCAGAATACTTCGCAGTTGATAAGAACGAGAAGGTGCTTGTTCTACTAACAGATATGACCCTTTATTCGGATGCCCTAGCGATTGTGGCTAACCGTATGGATCAGATTCCATCTAAAGACTCAATGCCGGGTTCGCTTTATTCTGACCTTGCGAAGATCTACGAGAAGGCGGTGCAATTGCCATCTGGCGGTTCGATCACCATCCTTGCGGTTACGACCCTAAATGGTGGCGATATTACCCACGCGGTGCCTGATAACACAGGATATATCACCGAGGGGCAGCTATTTTTGCGTAATGACGCTGAGATTGGAAAGGTTATTGTCGATCCATTCCGCTCGCTTTCACGTCTAAAGCAACTTGTTGTGGGTAAGAAAACACGTGAGGACCACCCTCAGGTGATGAACGCAGCCGTTCGTCTTTATGCTGATGCTGCTTCGGCTCGCACCAAGCTAGAGAATGGTTTTGACCTTTCGGACTACGACAACCGTGCATTGGCTTTCGCTAAAGAATATTCAAACGACCTATTGGCAATCGACGTAAATATCCCTATCGAAAAGATGCTTGACACAGCGTGGGATTTGTTTGCAAAGCACTTCTCACCCGAGGAGGTGGCAATCAAGGAGTCGATTATGGATAAATACTGGAAAAAGTAATTCTCAAATTAATGAAATGCACTCTTATGCTGCCTTGTTATCAGATTTTTTATCCTCACGCACTGTAAGTACGCTGCGGTAAAAAAGCTTCAACAGCGTTGTCTAAGAGCACATTTGATTGGCTTTGTAAAATTGAAAATATGTTAAGACGAGTAGTACGCAGAGTAACCCTAATTGCTCTTTTGGTTGTGGTCCCTATGGCGGCAGTGCAGCTAATCAAAGAAACTTTTGTGTGGGAAAAGTTTGCCATCGTGGTAATTTCGATGTTTGTGGTGGGGGTGCCCCTATTTTGGTGGCTGGAAAAGAAGCATCAGGACTACCTCAAATCTACCAACAGCAGTCAGAGTCAGTCAGATACGAACCAGCAATAAGAATTAAACACAGAGACGGGCGCACCGCCCCCAATCGGGGCGAACGTCTTTAACTAAAGTTAAACCCGCTCTTTAGCCCCGTGCGGTGCACCATTGCAAAGACACAGTTAGAGTTAAATAATAAAAGACGCTCTGCGTCCGCACTAAAGGCTGAAAGAACAAACACACACTATAGACAGGAAGATCTATACTACATACCATCAATAAGATCAGACGAAAAAGATGTCAATAAAATACCAATTCAACAAGAGCTCGCAAGGTGAGCTTGAGAAGCAACTCAAAATGCGTGAGCGTGCTCTCCCTACCATCAAGAGTAAGGAGGCAGCCCTGCGTGTGGAGGTGAAAAAGGCAAAAGATCGCGCCCACGAGCTAGACACTAAACTAACTGGCTTGATGAAAAAATGGGACTATATGGTCGAGTTGTGGGGTGAGTTTGATGTGTCGCTAGTTAAAGTGGAAGACGTCCAGCTGGGCTCACAGAAGATTGCAGGGGTGATGATCCCAAAGCTAGATGGTGTGAAATATGTTGTCAAACCATATAATCTGTTTTCTTCGCCTATGTGGATTTCAGATGGAGTTGAACTGCTCAAAAGCCTAGCGGAGATAGGACTAGAGCGTGAGGTGTTCTTGAAAAGACAATCACTATTGGAGTTTGCTCGTAAGAAAACCACCCAGAAAGTAAACCTCTACGAAAAAGTACAAATCCCTGGCTATCAAGAAGCGATCCTAAAGATCAAACGATTCTTGGAGGACGAAGAAAACCTTAGCAAGTCGGCTCAAAAGATAGTAAAAGAGCGCATAGAACAAGGAGCAGTGTAAAGGTGCGAGGTGCCAGCGGCACTTGCGATGATTTAGTTCTCCCGCAGCGAACGCCCTGGTAAGGTAAACTAAAAGCAAAGGCAAACTACCTCACGAGCGTACTACTCCTAAAGAGATTTAAGAATAATAAAAGGGTCTTTGACCCCCCACAACGATAAAGATAAGAATACTATGATAGCACCAATGACAAGATTCCAGTTTGTTGTCTTTCACAAGGACGTGGAGACCTTCTTGGAGGCTTTGCGTGAGAAAGGAATGATGGAAATCACTAGCACCGATTGGATTGCTAGCGAGGGTGAGCGTGAGATGTTCGAGCGCAGCGAGAGTCTCAAAAAGGTTGCATCCGCTATGCGTGCACACTTGAAAAAGGCTAAAACTGATAGCGTTCTAGGCGATAGGGTGGGTGAACTACCTTGTGATGTGGATGCGCTAGCTCAGATGTGGAGCGAGACTGAAAATAGCATCTCGAATCTAAAGCAAGAAATAGAACTCTCTCACCAAGAACTAGAGAATGTTTTGGTGTGGGGCTCGTTCGATCACTCTATGGTCGAAAAGTTGAGCCACAGAGGTATTACGCTAGACTTTTACAGATGTTCACCTAGCGACTTTAAGAGCGAATGGGCGGAGCAATATCTCCTAGAAACCATACACGATGATGGAAAGATGCGCTACTTTGTGGCGGTCTCTAGCCCTGAATTGAAGGCCGAGAATATCACAGCGGTCTCTGTTAGCCAGCCCAAACATTCGGCCTCGGAGATGGAGAGCAAAATTGCAAACCTCAAGAATGAACTTCTCACAAAGGAGGCTCTACAATATGCTCTGAGCCAAAAACATGGCATCATTGAAGACGAACAAGCCTTGACTCAAGAGAACTTCGAACTTTCTCGTGCCAAAAATAGCGGTACTCGCGAGGCCGACAATAAAATTGTAGTTATGGAGGGATGGTGTGTGAGCGAAAACAAAGAGGAATTGGTGGCATTTGCAAACGAACAAGAGCTGTATTTCGAATGTGAAGACGCAAAAGAGGAGCACAACCCCCCAGTGAAGCTCAAGAACACTTTCTTTGCTCGATTGTTTGAGCCTGTGGGCGATTTGTATATGAATCCTCGCTACAACGAGCTGGATTTGACTCTATTTTTTGCTCCTTTCTTTATGATATTCTTCGGAATGTGTTTGGGCGATGCAGCCTATGGTGCACTGTTTATTGGAGCTATTGCCCTTATGTGGAAGAAGATACCAAAGGCGTATAAAGATTTCGCATGGCTTGGGCTATTTCTGGGATTTTCAGGAATGGTCTTCGGAGTGCTCACGGGTAACTTCGCAGGTATAGAACTATTCAAAATAGAGGCCCTAGAGCCCTATCGCAAGTATATGCTACTGCGTGATCCAAACGTGGTGTTCACGTTCTCTATCGCTCTGGGAGCGGTGCAGGTGCTCTTTGGACAGATACTCAGAATCTTCAACCGCATTAAGCGCGGAGGTGGCTTTATCTATGGGGTTTCCTCTATTGGATGGGTGATGTTGATGAGTTCTTCGATTGTGGTCTATATCACTGGCGATAGCCAGGCGATGTGGTACAAAGTGGTGCTTGGTATTGCAGGGGTATTTATCCTGTTTTTTGCCAACCCAAAGAAGAATGTATTTGTGAGCTTTGGTGCAGGTCTATACAGTGTGTATGAGATGGCAACGGGCGTGATTGGCGACTTGGTTTCCTATGTTCGATTGTTTGCTATCGGACTGGCAGGGGCGATTATTGCGCAGGTGTTCAACCAGCTTGCCGTTGGCCTCTCGGGCGATATTCCTGTTGTGAGCTGGATAGTGATGCTAATTATCTTGGTGATAGGACACGGACTGAACATCTTCCTTAGCTCGCTTGGAGCTTTCGTTCACCCCGTGCGTTTGACCTTTGTGGAGTTTTTCAAAAACGCTGAATTTGAGGGCGGTAGCCGTAAGTTTGCTCCCCTGAAACGAATATTTACAAATAGAGACTAAGTAAATAAACAATAATAATAACTAAAAAAACAAAAAAACTATGGAACCAATTCTTCTTGCCTATCTAGGTATTGCTGCGATGCTGATTTTTTCGGGTATTGGTAGCTGTTATGGCACAACAATCAGTGGTAATGCTGCTGTTGGCGCAATGAAAAAAAACAAAGGCGCATTTGGTAGCTACATGATCCTATGTGCGATGCCCTCGACTCAAGGTCTTTACGGCTTCCTTGGCTACTTCCTGCTTCAAGATGCCCTAACTCCTGAAATCACAATGGGTGCTGCTGCGGCTATCTTCGGCGTGGGTCTTGCCTGCGGTCTGATGTGTCTATTTAGCTCTTTCCGTCAAGGTCAACTATCGGCAAACGCTATCACTGCTATCGGTAATGGTAACGACGTGTTTGGTAACTCTATGATCCTTGTGGCTTTCCCTGAGCTTTACGCCATCCTTGGTCTTGCGGTTGTATTCTTCGTGAGCGCGGCTATCTAGGATTTCTTAGGACTTTTATAGGATTCCAATCTTATGCAAAGCGACCTCCAAACTATTTGGAGGTCGCTTTTTTGTGGTGTGTTTGGCATAAGCTCTTGAACTGCCTGTCGAAGACAAGAACGAATCTTTACTGCTAGGGCACGCATTAGCTCATAGCTGCATGTTCGCTCTCATGGGGTTCATGCATTGCTTTGGCTATTACTACCACGACTCGCACCCATACAAAAAAGGCAAGCCCTCAAACAAAGGCTTGCCTTAATATTATAGTCTCACTATAAAAGTCTATTTATCCTTGCGCCACGCTCCAACTCCGTTGCCATCGAAGATGACAGAAAGTTTAGATAGAAGAGCATCGCCACGTAGGTTTTTAGCTACGATTTCACCCTCTGGAGAGATCAACACATTCGATGGGATAGAGCTAACACCATACATTGCTGCTGGTTCGCAATTCCAACCCTTCAAATCCGAAACATTAGTCCAAGTAAGCTTATCTTTGGCTATAGCCTCCATCCATGCATCTTTTTCTCGATCGAGCGACACACCAAATACAGTAAAGCCAGCCTTACCGTATTCTTCAAAGGCAGCCACAACATGAGGGTTCTCCACACGGCATGGTCCACACCACGAAGCCCAGAAATCAAGCAAAATCCATTTGCCCTTAGCCACTTCGCTCGAAAGCGAGATCATATTACCCTCAACATCGGCCGCCGAAAAATCAACATACTGCTTACCAACAGCTGTTTTATCCAACAGGTCCGCACGCTCTAGCAAAGTCTTAGTATAAGCAGAGTTTGCAGCGTCGCCTTTAAGAAGGGCTGCTAGCTCACGCATCTTTGAGCTCTCCAAGCGTGGAGAGTATTTTCTAAATAGGATATATGCCGTTGCAGATGAAGATGGATTTTGTGCGATAAAATCCTCGGTGATAGCCGCATAGTTATCAGCATCGGCCTTCACTGCTGCCTCATAGTTTACACGAACAGAGTCTGCTGGCGAACCGCTAAGAGTGCTAACTGTTTTGCCCTGAGCTTGATTAATGGTCAGTTGCATATCACAATTCTCGATTGCTAGATCTCCAAACTTCTTGCCTTCTTTGTTCGACACAAAAGCCATCAGGGGCTCTTTAAGCAAACCTGAGAATTTAAACTTACCATCTTTGACCTCGCATGAGTCGATCACAGTGGTACTCTTGTTGCCCTCGATAACCGAAAGATAGAACATTCCATTTGGCTCAGAGGTTTGACCTGTGATGGTGAAACCTTCAGCTTTTTTCTCACCACACGATGCTAGAGCAGCAGTCGCTAGGAGTGTTAAAATGATTTTTTTCATTGTTGTAAATATTATGATTATTAATTATTTAGTTCAATTTGGCTAGTTTCTCTTAGGCTGTCATCTCTCCACGGAGCGAGCACGCCAAAAATTCTCTAAGCTTTTGTGGCGAAAGTCCTCTGCCCAACAAATACATCAGTTTGGTGAGTGCAGCCTCGACAGTAATATCACCACCGCCTATCACGCCTATTTGTTTCATCTCACGGCCTGTGTCATAGAGGTCCATATTAACACTCCCCACAGCACATTGCGTTACGCTATAGAGAATCACACCTCTATCGACTGCCTCTTTGAGGGTCTCCAAGAACCACGGAGCCGAGGGGGCATTGCCCGAACCGTAACATTCAATCACGGCAGCCTTCAATCCATCGCTCATTAGGATAGAGCGCAGGATAGAATGCGAAATACCTGGGAAAATCTTTATCACAGTGACCGCTAATTCCAAATGGCTGTGAACTTGAAGCGTAGGCATAAAGCTATCCACCTGACGGATATAAGGGCGATTGTATTTTATGGAAATACCTGCTTGAGCCAGCGAGGGATAGTTATGCGAGGCGAATGCGTTGAAATGTTGCGCATTCTGTTTTGTGGTGCGATTACCCCTCATAAGTTGATTTTGGAAGTAGATACACACCTCTTTCACCTCGCCCATTGCGGCTATCTCTATGGCAGAGACTAGATTCTCTCGTCCGTCCGTTCGCAAAACGCCCATGGGGATTTGAGAGCCTGTGAAAATAACGGGTTTTGCTAGGTTCTCCAACATAAACGAGAGTGCCGAAGCGGTATATGCCATGGTGTCTGTGCCATGGAGCACAACAAAGCCATCATACTGAACATAGCGCTCCTTGATAAGCAACGCCAGCTCTTCCCATCTCTGGGGCGAGACATTCGAACTGTCGATCACTGGGTCAAAGCTCTCGGTGTGCAACTCGACTCGAAATTTCTTCAACTCAGGTACCTCCGAGGCTATTTGGCTAAAGTCAAAAGGAGCCAATGCACCAGTGGCGGGGTTGGTGGTCATACCAATAGTACCACCAGTATAGATTAAAAGTATGCTTTTCATTGTCTAGTGCGAACTCTCTTAACTCATAAAATACATATAGATAACAACAGCGGGAGCTGCCAAAATAAGCGCATCAAAGCGATCGAGCATGCCTCCATGGCCTGGGATTATGCTGCCCGAGTCTTTTATTGCTAGCTTGCGTTTGAACGCACTCTCGATCAAATCGCCTCCCACAGCCGCCAACGCTGCCACAAGACCCATAAAAGCAAAGAACTGAGTCAAATCCACAAACAAAAGTTCGAAATTCAGGCTCGCAATTTTACTCCAGAACAGTTGCGCCCACAACACCCCCACTCCAACAGCACATGCAAGACCCCCAAAGAAGCCTTCCCATGATTTTTTGGGTGAGATTTTTGGTGCCATCTTATGACGTCCTATGCTCGAGCCCACCAAATAGGCTCCAACATCGTTTGCCCACACAAGAGTCAGGGTCGTGATGACCATCATCCTCCCCTGCTCACTGAGCACATCGGGTCTATCGACCCCAAAGCAAAACATCAACGAGCCATAGCCAGCTGCAATATAAAGCCCTCCGAGTATGCTCCACGCTCGTTTTGATCGGCCAAGGCGCGAGCCATAGCGAGCAAGCAGGGAGTAGAACTCAATCAGAGTAAGCCCAAGCAAAATAGCCCAAAGTAGGTAGTAGGTTCGAGGGGAATTGTCCACCATAAACAGCAGCACAAGAACTAGTATTGCTCCCGAAATTGCACGTTTTATCATGTTATACAGCGTTTAAAATGTTATTTTTATTGTTAAGCCAAGGGGTAGTGTGTGACCTCGAGGGGATTCGAACCCCTATCGTCAGAACCGGAATCTGATATTCTATCCATTGAACTACGTGGCCATAGACGCAGAGCGTCATTTTTATTTATCTCTTAACTTATGCCTCATTTTTGTTCAGCGCCCCACAAAGGCGCTGTTCGAGCGAAATGATAAAAGACGCTCGGCGTCCTGTTCGAGCTAAATCATCGCCCGCGCGGCTCGCACCTAGAAAATAGGTCGGAACTGCTCCAAGAAGCGTAGGTCGTTCTCGAAATACAATCTCAAGTCTTTCACGCCATAGCGCAACATTGTGATCCTCTCAACTCCCATACCAAAGGCAAAGCCACTGTATTTCGTTGAGTCTATACCACAAGATTCCAACACATTGGGATCGACCATACCTGCACCCATAATCTCCAGCCAGCCAGTGTATTTACACACATTACATCCCTTGCCTCCACACAAATTACACGACACGTCCACCTCAGCAGACGGCTCGGTGAAGGGGAAATAGCTCGGACGAAGGCGAATTGTCGATTTCTCGCCAAAACACTCCTTTGCGAAATATTCTATCGTTTGCTTAAGGTCTGCAAAGCTCACTCCCTGGTCGATATAGAGTCCTTCGATCTGGTGGAAAATACAGTGAGCACGATAAGATATCGCTTCATTGCGGAACACTCGACCTGGGCAGATAATACGAATTGGCGGTTGCCCCTTCTCCATCGCACGAGTCTGGATAGAGGAGGTGTGGGTGCGAAGTAGAACATCATTGGTTCCGTTACGCTCCACAAAGAAGGTGTCCTGCATATCACGAGCGGGATGCTCAGGTGGGAAATTCAGCGCACCAAACACATGCCAGTCGTCCTCAATCTCAGGGCCATCTGCAGTAGTGTAGCCAAGGCGAGAGAAAATATCTATAATCTGGCCTCTGACCAATGAAATCGGGTGGCGTGTTCCCATAGCCTGACCGTTTGAAGGGCGAGTTGGATCGAACGACGGGTCGGCTTGATTACTCTGTGCCTCCATTGCGTTCTCTATGGCCTCTTTCAGCTCGGCAATCTTGCTAGCAGCCTTGTTTTTAAGGGAGTTAATAGGAGCGCCTAATGATTTTTTATCCTCGGGTGGAAGCGATCTAAAGTCCTCGAAAAGAGCAGTGATTCGTCCTTTTTTGCCGAGCATTGCGATGCGAAATTCTTCCAATTCAGCGAGCGTTGCTCCTTGAAATTGTTCGATTTGTGAGTTTAGTTCTTCGATTAGTTGTATCATTCTTGAAAGTACTTTAATGCTAGATATATTAATTACAAAGGTATGGATTTTTGCTTGATTATTCGTTATTTTCTGCAAACAAAAAAATTCATACCTAAAATTTGGTATTTAATCCAAAAAAATCTAATTTTGTGTGACACCCTTTAGTGCTAAATCACAAACCCCTAAACAAAATAAAACTGTTATGACTAAAAAATCAATCATCGGAACACAAACCGAAAAAAACCTACTGAAAGCCTTTGCTGGTGAATCACAAGCACGCAACCGCTATTTGTTCTTCGCTAAAGTTGCTAAGAAAGAAGGCTACGAGGTGATAGCTAAATTCTTTGCTGAAACCGCAGAAAATGAGCGCCAACACGCTAAGCAATTCTTCCAATTCCTAGAGGGTGGTATGGTCGAAATCACTGCAAGCTACCCTGCTGGTATCATTGGCAACACTGCCCAAAACCTCAAGGCTGCTGCAGATGGCGAAGGCGAAGAGTGGCAAGAACTATACCCTGCGTTTGCTCAGGTGGCTATAGAGGAAGGCTTTAATGCTATCGCTCAAAAATTCCTTCTAATCGCTGAGGTAGAGAAACATCACGAGTATCGCTACCGTGAGCTTTTGGCTACTGTCGAGGCTGAGGGAATGTTCAAGAAAGAAGACGAGCAAATCTGGCGTTGCCGTGAGTGCGGTCACGAACACACAGGAGAGGCAGCACCTCAAATCTGTCCAGTATGTGCTCACCCTCAATCTTACTTCGAGATTAAGTGCGATAAATTCTAGAGAACTAACTTAAGGCTATTGAGCCTGAAGATACAAATTAGCGGCATCCAAGTACATTTGGATGCCGCTAATTTTTTATAAACATCTAAACGAGATAAGCTTTGTTTTACACCCAACTCTAGATCATTCTACATAGAGGTCTCAGCAATGCAATCCTCACTCTATCACGTCCCTAATTCGCTCGTTATTCGATACTACTACTAATCCCCCCATTCTCTACAACGCGCTAAATATGGGCAAATTCACCTCCTAGCCCACGCAGCAGATTCAATCCTCGCCCGAGAACTCTCACCTAGAATGTAGAAACAAAAAAAAGAGGGAAAGCCCACAGTGGACTTTCCCTCTTTTATATTTGGTAATGCAATTACCTGGCTCCCACAAGGGGAAGACTATAACTATAGTTCAACTTCAACGTCAACCATCTCAGCGAAATCGCTGTTAGAGAAGTACTCGATGAAGTTAACCTCAGTTGCAGCAAGAGCTTCAACTTCTGTTGGGTTTTGCTCCATTGCTTTCTCTAGGTAAGAGATCATATCGTTACCGTTACCTTGGTTAGCTGAGATAACAGCCATTAGGTAGTTAGCTCTCCAAGTGTCAACACCTTTAAGAGTTGATTTAGCAGAAGAGATATCACCGTTTAGGTATTGAGCCAAACCTTTGTTGTAACCCTCTAGTTTGCTGATAGAAGCAGAGTAGTTACCGTTTGCTAGCTCAACAAGACCCATGTTGTATTTAGCCTCTGGAGTTGAAGAAGCAGCGAAGTACTTAGCAGCCTCGTCTTTTTTGCCTTGTGACAAAGCAATAACACCTAGGTTGTTAACAACTTGTGGGTTAGTGTTGTTGATAGAAGCAGCTTTCTTGAACATCTCGTCAGCTGACTCATACTCACCTTCCCAAGCAGCAACAACACCAAGGTTGTTCCAAGCGCGGAAATCGTTGAATTTGTTAGCAGCCGCTAGGTAGATAGTAGCTTTAGTTGTGTTGTCAGAGAATAGGTTACCAGCAGCGTAAAGCATTTCCTCTAGTTTCAAAGTAGAAACTTTACCACTGTTAACGATGTCGATCATCTCTTGGTCAGTTAGACCAGAAACAGCAACATCAACTTGCATTTTCGAACGACGTAGCTCAGGAAGAATTTTCTTAGCCAATACATCGAATGCAGCAGTCATGTTTTTGATCTCACGGTCACGAACCTGAGGATCGCTGTACATAGAAAGAACTTGTAGGATAAGGTCGCGGTCTTCGATATCAGAAGCAGCAACTAGCTCACGGAAACCTTCCCAGTCCTCACCCATAGGATCGATCTCGAAACCTTGAGTTTGTACGTTGTTTTTCTCGAAGCGAGCAGCAACAGCTTTCTCGGTTGTTTTACCACGCTCTTGTGATAGTTTGTCGTTAAGACCTAGAGGACCATCAGGAGAAGCGTATGATTTAGTTTGAACTGCACCTACAGCTTTCTTAGGATCGCCAGTGTTCTCAACGATGAATTGCTCAAGAGCAGCGATATCGTCAGAATTAAGAGCAGACTTACGAACAACAGAGCTGTTGATAGTATACATAAGGTTTGCATCTTCAGAGATGATAGTTACACGCTGGTAAGCATCTGGAGCGATAGCAACTTTTGCGTAGTTGTCAGCCATAGCTTGCATTGTGTTAGTTGCCATTGCAACAGGGATCTCAGTCTCATAGTCAGTGAAGTTCTTGATCTTGTTACCGCTCTTCAAACACTTAGCCTCTACAGAAAGCACTAGCTCTGCAAGACGCATAGATGGAGTGTAAGGGATCTCGATTTTCTGAGTGTATTTTCCACCGTTGCTGTAAGAGATAACCTGGTAGTTATCAGTCACTTTCTCACCTTGAAGGAAGTGAGGAGTACCAGCAGCACGAGTACCATCGATAAGAGACACCAAAACTGGAGTCACTTTCAATACACCATACTTATGGAAAGCTTTCTCAGGAATAACAACTTCCAAGTCGCCTGCTACGAAGTCACCCTTAAGGGTAAGAACCTCAGGAGTAGTGGTAGTCACAATACCTGCATTTGTGTGTTTCATCATCTTTGTGTAGCAGTTACAGCTGGTTAGTGTAAAAGCCAAAGCCAAAGCGGCAAGAGATGCACTAAATAGTTTTTTCATCTTTTTTTGGTTTTTTATTAGTTTTTATGTTTTGAATTTAGTTGTCTTAAATTTGTGGGTCACACCCTCGCAAGGCATCATCCCTAAAAACAAAGCCTTAGCGTATTGTAGAAGCTTTTAAAGCGCGAGCTAATCATCTCAACAAGAACTATTAGTCCACAATAATTAACAGCAAAGATATAAACTTTTTTTTTATTACGTAAACTTTGTATATATTTTTTTTCGTTACTCTACAAATTGTGCGCCACTTTCACTCATTAGCAAAAAAAATTACACATGGGATATTGAAGAATCATTTGAAAACCAAAGGACAAACTCATCCAAATTGCCCCATTTCTCATTGGCGAATTTAAGCTAACAAATTTGCATAAACAATTACAATTTAACACTAAATCGTCGAAGAATTTGGCTCTTTGCATAAAATAAAGTAATTTTGCGATAGCATTTAATATTAAACACCTCATAAAAACGAATGAAAAAGTATCTTTTCGGGCTATTTTCAGCCTTAGCAATCTTGGGATTTAGCGCTTGCGAACCAGATGACAACGACGATCGTGATTCAACTCTAGAGATAGTCTCTGTAAATCCAACCGTTCCTTCGGATGGAATCCCTGCTCAAGGGGGAAAATACACAATTACTGTGGAATCTAACACTCTATGGGCTATTGAATCCTCTAGCGCAGGTTGTAGCGCGGAGAAAAGCGACAACACGGTGATTGTTACCGTTGAGACGAACACCTCATCTGAGGAGCGTGAAATTGCAGTGCGCATTTCGACTACCGACGGTCAAGAAAGCGAGCAGTGGGAGGCGAAACAACAGGGCTCTAACGCCCCCACTACCAATCCAACGGTCACTCTTGGAGAGACCACTCCTGCGATACCCTCTTCGGGCATTCCTGCATCTGGGGCGACTTATACTGTACCTGTCACATCCAACACAACTTGGACTATATCGAGCACCACAGCAGCTGTCACACAAGATGCAAATGGAGTGACTATCACAGTTGCACCCAATACCGAAGCTGAGGCAAAAACAATTGTCGTAGAATTTAAAACGGAAGATGGTAAGGTGATCGCCAAATGGGAGTACACTCAAGAGGCTGGAATACCTTTTATAAACGTTGGTCCTCCAAGTCCTGAAATACCCACTACCGGCATACCTGTGGAAGGGGGCGTTTATCTCCTAGAGGTTATCTCTAATGTGCCATGGCAGATTACAAACATCAAAGGAGCCACAGTTACTCGCATTGACGATATGGTTAAGCTTAATGTTGCGCCAAACTCAAAAACTGAGACAAATCCAGTCGGGTTTGTTATTGAGTACACCGAGGATCCAACAGTTAATTTTTCGTGGGGGGAACTCCAACGCCCTATCCCAACACTTACCCTTGGTGATCCTAGCCCTGCAATTGGACCAGAGGGCATACCAACCCAAGGGGGAATCTATACCTTCTCCATGACTACCAACGATGATGAAATTAATGTGTCGGGTATAACCAACTGCGAAGTGATATCACAAAGCACAACGGAGATAAAAATCAAAGCTCTCCCAAATACAACTACTGCCTCTAGGACTGTAGCCATAGATGTGCAGACCAAAAGTGGTAATCCTCAAGCACATGTAAATTGGAGCAGCACCCAGCTACCAACTCCTAAAATCACCCTCGCGGATCAATCTGACATGCCACCTGTAATACCAACAAAGGGAGGTACTTATACTATTGCCGTAAGCTCCAATGTAGAATGGGAGGTGGTAGAAAGTGATAATTTCACAGTGACGAGCAAAACTGACAGTGCATTGACTATTGAGGTTAAATCAAATCTTTCCACTGAGAATAAATATATAATCATCAAGGTTAAAACCACCCAAGGGACACCCGAAGCAACAGATACGCTTACCTACATCCAAGCAGGCT
>CAYJLL010000015.1:14576-15978 GCA_964370955.1 uncultured Rikenellaceae bacterium
AGGAAAGAACCCTTAGCATAAGCGTGCAAACCACACAAGGCGATCCCGTGGCTACCCAAACGCTAACCTACACGCAAGCCCTCACGGCAACCGAGGGTTTCGAAGGAGGAGTAGATCTATAAGCATCAGCGACACTGGTAAGAAAACGATAGAAATAAAAATAACACGACATAAAAAAGATGAAAAAATCAATTTTCAGAATATTCAGCCTAGCCCAACGCGCTATATCTATGCGCTCAGTGAGCATACTAGCAGCAACGGGAGCGCTAGCTCTAGGCGGCTGCCAAAAGAGTGATTTTCAACAAGAATACCCCTCATCCTCAGAAGGATTCCCCGTGAGCGTGAGAGTTGGCATAGATCAGGAGGCTAACACCAAGCTCGCCATCACAGATGAGGGTGGTCGTTGGAGAACTAATTGGCAGCTGGGCGACAGCCTTGGGGGATGGAGCCCAGATGTCGCGGGAGGGCAAACTGCCCTCGAACACTTCACAGTTAGCTCCCTAGGTGCGAATTTCGATCAGTCGGCGGTTTTTCAAGGCACTAGTCAGGGCAATCAGCTCCGCTTGGTTTACCCTACACAATACTTTGACGCAGTATATGATAGCGAGCTTAGCATAAGTCTAGTTACACAATCTGTTACGATGAACGATCTGCTAGGGAATCTCGAAACCACAGTTCCTATGATAAGCGCCACTATCTTCGATGTCTCGCCATCTGCGGACGAGATAATAGCATCGCCCATGCAACAGGTGGGAGCTATTGCCAAACTGAATATCACCTTTACGGGCACTGAAGCTGGAGCGGAATATAATCTAGTGAGAACCCAAGTTAAAGGACTAAAAAGCACGGTATCTATAAACCTTACTAAGACTGTAGGTGAACCTAATTTTTACAACTTCTATGACAATTGGGAGCAAATTGACATTAACATCAACGGCGGCGATAAGGTGGTCTCTCAGGGGGCTAAGGCTCAGATCCCCATGGCTGTTATACCCACCAGTCTGGCAGCTGGTAGCAACATTGAGGTAACTTTATACTTTTATAAAACCTCAGGGGGTGTTACCCAGAAATATGAGTTGGTGCTAAATAAGCCTATTGTTGAGGCGGTTGCTTTCGAGCGCGCAACGCTCAACAGCATTAGCCTTGATGCAGATATGAGCCTTGCTACGGTTTCTACATTTGTCACTGGTAACGGCACAAAGGATGACCCCTTTTTGATTGCCTCTAAAGAGGAGTTGATCTATTACAGAGACGAGATTAATAACGGTTATAAGGATGAGCTCTACTTTAAGCTAGTTGCCGACATCGACCTTGCGGGTAGCGATTCAGAACAGTGGACACCTATTGGAACCTCATCCATACCTTTCAAGGGGCATTTTGATGGCGATGGACATAAAATCAG
>CAYJLL010000016.1:0-15139 GCA_964370955.1 uncultured Rikenellaceae bacterium
CTAGTGCAAACTAGTGGTGAGTCTACCCCCTTGGAAGTTTAATTATATATTAATGCGAGAATTTACTAAGAAATGAAATCATATACAACTAAAATTTTTAGCGCAGTGATTGGCCTGCATCTTATTTGCTCGTGCAATAAGAATGCTGATCTAGGCTTAAATACAGATACCCTCCTGACCGATTCCATAGCTCTGAGAGTTAGACTAAATAACTACGGCTCAACCAGAGCCCTAGAGCACGCGACATTTGATGGAGATGAAGTGATATTTGACCCTCAAGTCAATAAAATACTACTTTATAGTGGTACTGTGAATGCCCCAGGGAGTGTGATAGATGTTTTAAATGGTGTGAACTTTGAGAAGACCCTATCAAGCAGCGCATCTACAATCTATCAAGCAACCGAATCTTTCGAGCATCACACAGGATCGATAGCAGTTGAGTTTAACTCCGATGGACTAGAGTATGTGCATCCTCAGTCCAAAGAGCCGCAAGAGTTCTGGAGCCGCACCCTCACAAACAATATTAACACACGTCAGGGTTCAACCCGTGAGCGAGGCTCTTCGGCCACTGGAGGTTTTGTGCGCATCACTGGACATGCAGATGTTGTGGGTGCAAGCCCTAAAACTGCCGATATTATAGCAAAACCAGATGTTGCTCGTATTCAGATCATTGATGATATATATGATGACACCTTTGGGGGTGAAGGCGTGCAAACAACTTTCAAGAACCTACGCATCGAGGCAATGTATCTCAATAGATCTAAAGTCCTGCGTGAGGATAGTGATCTTCATGTTACTCCCTCCTCAAAGACAGATTGGGCTGCTGATTTTGCAGAAAAATCCTATGCCGAATATAATAATGGAGCAGGCAAACCTAAGGCTGGACTTTCAATTCCAACTGACGATTTGGCACTGTGTGTCTTGACCGATGAGAAAGGAGTTATTGATTATAATCTTCCTAGCTCTACGATGGACTTCTTTGGATTTTTCGACCGTCAAGCCTACGAATATTACGATCATGACCTTGACCCTGCAACAGCCGACATAATAGACAAAGGGAGCTATTCTGCGGGCTTTAATTTGTATCCACAGGGCGCTAGGGCCTCCACACTCGAAGAGGCTAAACAGATGCAACCTCACCTTATTATTCGCATAGGCTATAGCCAGAGAGCTGTGCTAGATGAGAAGGGTAATATAACGGACTGGGAAACTGCTGACTATATCAATGGCAGGGTTCTCAATAGCGAACTTACAGATGGTGATACCAGCAACGACTATGGTTACATCAACATCCAAGCGTATAAAACCTCTGATGGTCTTTTCCCTGCTTTTGAAGCTGGGAAAGTATATCAGTTGAGCATGAAAGAGATCCTAGAATTGCTGTACGACACCAAAACTGTGACAGTCACCGACCCTGAGAATCCCGACCCAGAAGAGCCTTTGGTTCCTAATAACGGTAGTTTGGTTATGACCATCAAGGTGATTGACTGGGAGACCACAGAGATAAAACCTAATTTGTAGGCGAATAGGTTCCCCAAGAACGAGAATCACATAACTAAAATAAGCAGTGCCCCCGAGAATGGATATAACCATTCTCGGGGGCATTGCTATTGCTTGATAATATCGTCAAAGAGTGTTTGCTGTGCTATTGAGCATTAGTAGATAACTTCTTAACTTAGAGCGCTCTTGTTGTGTCTGCACGGTGATTAGCCTTATCTCGTCCTCCCCTCGGTTAGCTTAGCTTTATGCTCAATATGCAATTTTCGAACTCCTCCTTAGGGACTATTGTGCGGCTCTTGACCTTGGTCTTGTAGGTGTAGATAGTATTAATCGAGAGATCCAAAAATCGGGATATTTTCTCACTGTCAGAAATACCAAGGCGCATTAATGCGAATATTCGCACCTCGGGGGGGAGTTCATGTGATGTTTCGATATTAATCTGATCTTCGGGGCGAAATAACTGGTTGTACTGTATGATAAAATTAGGGAAAAGCTCCAAAAACGTTTTGTCAAAATTCTCGAAGAAGCGTCCCTTCTCTCGCTTGATGTTAAAATCTTTATAGATAAGCCGCAGATCGTCGAAGAGTCGGTTTTTAATCTTAAGATCTATTTTTCGAAGCAAGGTTTCGGTTTGTTTCAGGTGCTCATTGCTTCTGTAGAGCGAGTCTATGATATAGTGTTCTTTAATTCTATGTGATTCGACAAGTTGGGCATTTACTTGCGAGATTTGTTCTAGTTGCTCTTGGATCGTTCCCTTAGAGCGATTGGCTATCCTTGCATTGCGACGAGCAATCACACCAAACACAACAGCCACCACGCTCAATACCGAGATGACCGCTAGCAATGCGTACAGAGTATTTCGCTGCTGGCTTATGGTGCTTATTTTATGCTTATTAATTATAGGCAACAGAGCGTTGACCTCTAAATTGCGGTGGCGTGCGTTATAGAATTTCGCGTCCTCAAAGGCAATTTCTATTAGTTTTTCTGCGATTTTTGTTTGACCCACCGAGAAAAAATACTCCGAAATTGTTTTGATGCTTCTATTCTCACGAGCCGCAGCCTCGACATCATAACCCACCGAGAGGGTCATGTATTTAAAAGCCTGCCCCATATCGCCTTGTTGGTAGTGGGCATTCCCCAACAGATAGGTGATAATAGAATTATGGTGTGCGCTGATCGGGCGGCTTCCGTAAAAGGAAGTGAGATCTTTGATGACCTGCGAAAAATTGCTGTCGCTCATCTCTCTGTAACACTTAGCATAGGCGTAATAATAGTCATGGCTCGCAGAAAGCGCCATAATAGAATCTGTATAACGGCGCAATCCTTCCAGTTGTTTGGACCTGTAGAGCTCGCTGTTTATGTAGTCAATCTGATCGGAGTAATACCTAACTATATTGTAGTACAGCTCTCGCCTGACGAGGCTATCAACGCCCTGAATCTCAATAGACTGTTCGACCCTATCCGCCTGAGTGAATAGGCCCCCAGATGTGAAAGTCGATATTTGATTTGCTTGAGCCAAACAGATTAAATTAGCATCGCCAATTTCCGTGGCAAGCTCCAACATCATGTGAGAGTATTTATATGCGATGTCGTAGTTATAGGAGCGGCTAAGGGTGAAGATATTACTACAAATCTCAAAGCGTTCTCTAGGGTCTGTGCTCTTTTGAAGTAGTTGTTCTTGAATTTGAATTAACTCTTCTTGTCGCTCGAAACTGCTCTGTCTTTGATCTAAGATCACCTCGAGCTGGCTGGTTGTTTTGCCATAGTTATCACCCTGACAGCTGACGCAAAGCAGGGAAAACAGTATTAGAGTGAGTGGGTAGATAAATATTCTCATGGCAAAAGGGTCGTGATTGTGTTTAACAAATTTACAAAAAAGTTTGAGAGTCTCAAGCCCGAGGAGGTTTTTTTATGGATAATAGCAAATATATTTTCTATATTTTCGTGGTTAAATAATGTTGTAATGTGCAGCAAGATAAACAGTTAAAAAATAAAACATCTCAATTTTATTAATATTGCTTGCGAATGGTTTCTGGGGGTAATAATTTTGCATTAAACCCAAACCCAAAATTAATTTTATTATGTTATGCCTTAAAATCTGCCTCACTCTATTATTGCTAGTGGGTCTCGAAGCTGTTAGAGTGTCACACTCGCAGGTGTTGTTTGAGAATGACAAAAGTCAATTTAAAGTTTCTGGCTATCTCAGAACTGGTATAGGGCGCAGCGAAGGCGGAGCAACCCAAGCCCACTTTCAGATGCCAGGCGCCCTTAATAAGTTCAGCTTTGGCAATCAGGCCGACACCTACGGCGAGCTAGAATTCGACTACACCCACTGGCTCAATGCGGCCAAGACTAAATCTATGAGGACTTTGGTACCACAAGCCAGATGAACTATAATTTCACAGAGCAGCTTTATGTCCGAGCCAACAATCTTTTGGGTTGGGGTGAATCTATCTGGGCTGGAAACCGATTTTATGATCGTCGAGCAATCCACCTTCTGGATCGCCAATGGATTAACCCCGGGCAGAAAGGCTGGGGTGTTGGAATTGAGAACTTCCTTAATCGCGAAGACCAAGAAGACCTAAAATTCGCGATATGGAGATTCACCAACAAAGATGTGAGCTCGTATGTGAATGCCAACACGGGCGACCTCTACAACTACACCACCGATGTCAGATGGGTTAATAAGGCCATTGCAGGGGAGAAACTAAAGCTCAATCTGGCTGTCAACTACAGCTATCGTGTCGCTAATGAAGACCTCCACTATTCCGCAGAGCATGGCTATGGCCTGTTCGGATGGCTTGACTATCTCGATGGCGATATAAGCAACACCACAGCTGTTTTGTTTCGTCAGGGCGCAAATGTATCGACCGATCACTGGTCGGGAATCTCGTATATCGAAAACCCCTCCAATAATAATTTTGTCACCAGCGATTTGAGCAAAGCCTATTCTCTTGAGATAAACAACAACTTCCTGTATGACGACCTAGAGGATTGGACCATTAATTTTATTATGATGGGCGTTGTGAGAAACTACGGAACTATCCCCTATGAGTATATAGATGGGCAGGCAAACTACGTGAATGACCGAGGTCGGATGCTCTACTGGCTGTCGGCAGGTGCAAGAGGAAGCTACTATGTTAGCGACTATTTCAGATTGACCCTCGAGTACACCCACGAATATATCGACAATAAGCAACTTGGTGCGGCAGGCCACCTCAATAAAATAACATTCAGCCCCGAGCTCTCGCTCAAAAAAGGCTTCTACTCACGCCCTGCCTTGCGCCCCTTTGTCAACTACGCATTTTGGAGCAACTCCCTGCGTGGCCATATAGCCAATTCCCCAATAGGCTCGCCCTATGGCGACAAAACGAGCGGCTTTACCTATGGACTGCAATTTGAGATATGGTGGTAACCCAAGAAAAATTTAACCCTAATAACTAATATAATTATGAAAACTATCAAGAAAACCCTCGCAACGCTAGCCCTTCTACTTGCGTGTACAACAACAATGGGTGCGCCCACAGAGCAAATCACACTTTCTTCGCCTGATGGCAAAACTCAAGCGATGATTGATGTCACGGGACAAATTAAATACTCTCTCCACCAAGATGGGGTTGAGGTTTTAGCCCCCTCGCCCATATCTATGACCCTCGGTGATGGCACTGTGTGGGGTGTTGCGCCCAAACTAAAATCCGTTAAAAAAGTCAGTAATGACCAGACGATAGAAACCCCACGCTATAAATCCTCACACATCGAGGATAAATACAACGGAGTGGTTCTTAATTTCTCGGGATGGCAGCTCGAATTTCGTGCCTTCGACGATGCGGTTGCCTATCGATTCATCTCGCAAAAACAAGGGCAATATGTAGTCGAGGCAGAAGAGGCCGATTTTAATTTTACCAACGATGCTGTGGCGACTGTGCCTTATGTGTATTCTCCCGGGAGCCTAGAGCATCAATATTTTCAGGCGTTCGAAAACACCTATACCACTGCCCCATTGAGCGAGCTGGATAGAAATCGCTTGATGTTCCTACCCCTGAGTGTTGAGGCGCCCCAAGGCAAACGCATCACCATCACCGAAAGCGACCTTAGAGACTACCCAGGGATGTATCTCACTGCAAATGCCACTGGCAATAAACTCAGCGGTCATTTTGCACCAGTGAGAGATGAGATCCAAGAGCACGCTGGCTACAATAACCTTCAGGTGATAGTCGAGAGTCGCCACAACTATATTGCTCGTGTTGAGGGAGAGCGTTCTTTCCCGTGGCGAGTTGCAATTATCTCGCGCGATGACATGGAGCTTGCCAACTCAAATGTGGTCTATAAGCTAGCAAGCCCGAGTGTTATTGGCGATGCCTCGTGGGTGAAACCAGGGAAAGTGGCGTGGGATTGGTGGAATAACTGGAATCTAGAGGGCGTTGATTTTAAGGCTGGAATCAATACTCAGACCTATAAATATTATATTGACTTCGCAAGTGAGAACAATATCGAGTATGTGATCCTAGATGAGGGGTGGTCGGTAAACAAGGTCTACGACCTAATGAGAGTTGTCCCTGAGATTGATCTGGAGGAACTTATCGCCTATGGTGAGGAGCGAAATGTGGGAATTATTCTATGGGCGGGCTACTATGCCTTTGATAAAGACATGGAAAAGGTTTGTAAGCATTACAGCGAAATGGGCGTAAAGGGCTTTAAGATAGACTTTATGAATGGCGACTGCCAAGATCTAGTGGCATTCAATGAGCGTTCGGCTGCTATGACTGCAAAATACAAGTTGATGCTAGATATCCACGGAACCTACAAGCCAACAGGCCTTGAGCGCACCTACCCCAATATCGTCAACTACGAGGGTGTTTTCGGGTTGGAGCAAATGAAATGGCAATCAAAAGATTGCGACCATGTGACCTACAATGTAACTATGCCTTTCATACGTATGGTCGCAGGCCCAGTGGACTACACTCAAGGAGCAATGCGCAACACGACCAAGACCTACAACTCATTGAGCGATACTGTTGAGAACCAATACTTCCCTTCATTCACTCGCCCTATGAGCCAAGGCACACGTTCGCATCAGTTTGCTCAATATATCATCTACCTCTCGCCTCTGAATATGTTGTGTGATACGCCAACTAACTATGAGAAAGAGCCCGTGAGCACAGAATTTATCGCTTCGGTGCCAACCGTTTGGGATGAATCAAAAACCATCCAAGGCAAAATGGGCGAATATATCGTCACTGCTCGTCGCAAAGGTGATACTTGGTATATTGGAGCCTTGAACAACTGGACCGCGCGCGATATAACTATCAATGTTAGTGAGATAACGGGTAAATCTGGCGAGGCAACCGTCTATATGGATGGCCCAAATGCTGCAAACCACGCTGAGGACTTCCAAAAGAAAACCATCAATACTAATGGTGAAACTACGCTTCACATGGCCCCTGGCGGAGGTTTTGTGCTAGTGATCTAGTGGATTAGAAAAATCAGATGTTATAAAAAAGCCTTGACCCTCTATGGTCGAGGCTTTTTTTGTACCCTTGAATTCTTCTCAAGTTATGCACCCTACCAAAGAGGGGTTAATGATAAGTTAACAAATCGTTGCAGTTTTGTTAACAATCCGTTTAATTGGGCTTAATACAACACCAGTACCTTTGCACCCAGAAAAAAATCTAACAACAATTCAAGCAAAATGAAAAAAAGACTATTGTCATTGGCACTTCTAGCTGCCGCAACCCTCACCGCCTCGGCGCAACCTAAGTATCTATTCTATTTTATAGGTGATGGAATGGGGTTGAGTATTACCCATGCGGCGGAACTATATAAAGCTGAGAGAGCAGGTTCGCAAGATGGCAAGCCGCTGCCATTGCTATTCTCGGGTTTTCCCACTATTGGTATAATGAATACAACCTCAGCTAGCAATCTCATTACCGATTCGGCTGCAGCAGGAACAGCTCTTGCCTCGGGCGAGAAAACCACTAATGGAACCATAGGACTAAGCGCAGACCACTCACGTGAGCTTGAGAGTCTAGCCGATAAATTTAAGTCAGAGAATAAAGGTGTGGCTATCCTATCTTCAGTGAGCCTTGACCACGCAACACCAGCTGCGTTCTATGCTCATAACCCAAGTCGTAAAAATTATTTCGAGATCGCAATCCAAGGCGCAGAGTCTTCTATTGATATTCTGGGAGGTAGCGGTTTTGTTGAGCAAACCAACGAGAGTGGCGCAAGCGTGTATGCACCCTACCAAAAAGCTGGTTTCACACACATCAAAGGCAAGGCGGAGCTATCGAAAATGGACGAAGCAAAGGGTCAAATCTTGATTACTGAGCGTGATGGAGTGAGCCACGAATCGATGGCGTTTGCAACTGATCGCACCCAGGCCGATCTTTCTCTTTCGGATCTAGTGAGCACCTCTATCGACTATTTGTATGAGAACTATTCAAAAGAGGGCTTTATGATTATGGCCGAGGCGGGTCAAATCGACTGGGCTAACCACTCTCACGATGTCAATGGCGCAATGTGTGAGATCATCGATCTGGAAGATGCAGTAAGATTTGCTTTCGAGTTCTATAAAAAACACCCTCAGGAGACTCTAATTGTTGTAACCTCTGACCACGAAACCGGAGGCTTTACTAACGGACGCTCTGGTCGTGGCTACAATATGGATATGAGCCGCATCAAACCAGGTCTTGAATCTCACGCTAGCTATGAGAATAAAATTAAGGATATGGTCGAGGGCAAAGTTTCATTCGAGAAACTACCCCTACCTAGCGGCTACAGCTTCACCTCGCAGGAAAAAAGCGAACTAGAGCAAATCTACAACGAGATTCTCTCGGGCGCTCGCACTGATAAATTTGAGGACGTGGTGTTCGACTATATTAATTTTGCTATGGGCGCAGGCTGGACCACTCCTGACCACACTGGCGCCCCCGTGATAGTCTATTCAATCGGAGAGGATAGCGAAGACTTTGCAGGCTATTTCGACAACACTGACCTGCCCAAAAAGATGGCAGAGGTAACCAACGTAAACTAGGCTCTACGAGGCTGGATAACAACAAAAAATCTAACAAATCAATAAAAAACAAATGTCAAAAAAATTACTTTACTTAGGAGCACTAGCCCTAACAATCGCCTCTTGTAACGATCAGAAGCTGGGCTTGGATGAGAGCACAGACGTAACAATGGTTTCGGTGGAGAGCCTCTCGCCAGAGATGGAGAAAGTTCGTAACTATGTTCCACAATTCGCAACTGTTGCCCACCGTGGTACTACATTCTGGGCGCCAGAGGAGACTGAATCTTCGTTCCGTTGGGCTCGTGAGGTTGGTGCTGACTACCTAGAGGCAGACCTTCAGGTGACCAAAGATGGTGTGATCCTAGCACTTCACGATGATGACCTGCGTCGTACAACTAATATCGAGGTTTACTATGGGGAGCGTGTGCCTCAGACTCGTAAACAATACTACATAGATCTTGGCTACAGCGAGGCTGAGGCTCAAGAGAAATTCGATGCCGACACTAAGAGTTTCATGCCCTATTACACCAGCTTTTACACCTACAGCGAGCTATTGATGCTTGATGCAGGTAGTTGGTTCAATTTCGACAACCCAAAACAAGCTCGCGATGGCTTTGTGGGTGAGTATATCTCGACCCTTGAGGATATGATCCAGATCTCGCGCGGTATGAAACTTAAGCGTAACGGCGACGGGTCGCGTGTGTGGAGCATTGTTGGCCGCACGGGTGAGACTGTTAAGAGTATTTCGGGTACTGCCGATGTGGTGAAATATGCTTTTGAATTTGAGGCTGACGATGTCTACTCGGGCAATGTTCCTGGTATCTACCTAGAATTCAAACAACCATGGTTGAATCCTAGTGACTTTGAAGTTCGCGTTTACAACGAGCTTGATCGTCTAGGGATGAACATCATTACAGCTCCAGAATCAGATTCAGCACCTTTCTATGTAAATGGTAAAGTGAATGTGGGTAACACCAACGGTAAGGTGATTCTTCAAACGTTCTCAACAGAGAGTATGGGCCGCGTGAAAGACACCTTTATGGGTAAGGTTCCTATGTGTTTCTTGGTTTGGCCTACTGGCAACAATGAAGATCCTGAAGGTTTTGCCTCTATGATTAACCTAGCTATTGGAGAATTGGCTCACATCATTGGCCCATGTATCTCTGGTGCGCCTAACAACTACCCTGAGATGAACTACCCATGGATGGACTACTTGATCGAAAAAGCAGGTATGTTGAACCACCCTTATTCGTTCGACTCGAAAGATCAGATGCAGAAATACTTTGGTAACTACAACTTTGGCAACACTAGCGGTTCGCTATTTAACGCACCCTACCTAGACGCAATGTTTACTAACCGTTCGGAGCTTACCATTGACTTCTTTATCAACAACAATGTTCGCGACGCAGCCGCACCAACCACTGTGCCTAACTGCAACGAACTGCTAGATGCACTTGGCTACTAGAGAATCAAATAAAAATAATAATTCTAGTTAAACAACATTAATACAGAGATTAAACATAAAATGAAAAAATATATTCTTTTGCCATTTGCAGCCTTCATGCTAACGCTTTCGGCTTCGGCACAGAACAACACTAGCGCAACGGACGTTGATCCAACTTTGTCGCTAAGCAAAAACAATACAACGGTCACCATAGGAGGACGTTTCGCAGTAGATGGAGCCTACCTTCAGAGCGACTATACGCCTGTTACCTCGGGTGTGGCGCTATCAGATGCTCGTATTCGCACCACAGTGGCTGTTGGCGATCAATGGTTCTTCAAAGCGGATTTCGACTTCTCGTATGGCAAGTTCAAGCAAAAAGACCTTTATGGTCGTTATAGCTGGAACAATAACTGGATTAAGTTTGGTTATTTTGCTGAACCATCGTCGATGAACCGTAATACCAGCAGCTTCTCGACTCACTTCATTAACCGCCCAGGAGTTGTTAATGCTCTAACTCAGGGTCGTTCACTGGGTGCGGCTTACCAGTATAGCAATAACCTTTTCTTTGCAAACCAAGGTATTTTTGCAGAGAATCCATACAACGATCAACTCAGCGGCGCTCAGGGCGTTGCTCTTAGTGGGCGTTGGTTGGTGAAGCCTATCAACAACGACAATACTACTCTACATGTTGGAGCTTCATTGCGCTATGCAACTATCAATACAGGAGAATTTGTTGATGGTGTCCTACATCGTGATATGCACATCGGTGCCTCGCTTGAAAATAAAGTCTATACCTCAGATGATTTCTTGAGCGTAACCCTTCCTTGGGCTAGCAGCGAAATGAACCTTGGTGTTGAGGCGCTTATCAAGACTCCTAAGTTCTTTGCTCGTGGTGAGTATATCTTCAAAAGCGTAGGCAAAGATCGTGACGATCAGCGCTTGTTTGAGAACCAACTAGGAGGAATGTATAGCTGGAGCACCCTTGAGTCTTGGCAGAAGGCTAACCCTCTTGAGACTACCAATTTCAGTGGTGGCTACATTGAGGCTGGTTACTTGCTAATGGGCGGTGGCTATAAATATGATAATCGCAACTCGCTGCTAGCGGGAGTGAGCGGAAATAACACCCTCGAGCTAGTGGCTCGCTATGGCTACACCAACCTAAATAGCATCAACGAAGGAGACTTCTACTGGGCGGCTTTGGATAAATTTATTCCTAACTTCGATGGTACTGTTCCTGATTTCCCATCTCCTACAACCTCAATCGCTGGGGGTGCAATGCATTCGTTTAC
The DNA here is from genome assembly GCA_964370955.1 of uncultured Rikenellaceae bacterium. Classification (GTDB taxonomy): domain Bacteria; phylum Bacteroidota; class Bacteroidia; order Bacteroidales; family Rikenellaceae; genus Mucinivorans. The sequence goes on from CAYJLL010000016.1 coordinate 11,246, forward strand.
TGTGGGCCTAAACTATGGCATCAACAAGTACATCAAAGTAATGGCAGACTACACCTACAGCACCCTTGACAATGTTCGCTATTCGCTTGATAAGAACTTCTCGATCTTCCAAACTCGCATACAGATCGCATTCTAATCCAATAAGTAGGAAAGGTTAAAACACAAACCTGATATTATAGTAAAAGCCACCTCAGAGCATCTGGGGTGGCTTTTACTGTCTATGACAGAGGGTTTGATTGCTTCCCCTGGTTCTCTTAGCTCAGAGGTTTTTAGAGCTGTGTTTATTGTGGATCTTGGCTGGTGATAGAGATGATGTAGCTCGTTAGCGATGCGCCACTATCGAGATTGACGTGGCGGCGCAGGCGGTGGCGAGCGGTATCGACACTCCCTGAGGAGATATTCATCAAAGATGCCATTTCCTTGGTCGAAAGCCCTAGGCGTATGTAGGCGGCTATTTTGAGATCATTATTAGTGAGGTGGGGGTGGTGAGCGAGTATGCGCTCAAAGAAACCCTTGTAGACCCCATTGAAATGCTTCTCGAAGATTTTCCAATTCTCTTCGCTATGGCGATAGGCCTTGATTTTTTGGATGATACCATTCACAAGGCTGCGTACAGCCATATCATCGAGAGGAATCTTCACCACCTCCTTTTCTATGTTCGCCAGAGTGTTATTGTAGTGGATGTTGTTCATCGCAAAATTCGTTAAACGCTTGTCGCGATCTTCCACCTCGCGAGCTAGTGTGAGGTTCTCAAATCTCATCCTTTCTCGCTCCACTAGGTGGTCTCTGTGTTCTTGATACCTGCGCTTAATTCGTTGTAGGCGAATGCGGTTAATGTAGTAGAATAAAACAATTATACCTAAGATAAATAGAGCGAAAGAGGCTAGGTATAATGGTCTCTTATAGAAACTAGGCTCAATGTCTAGCACCACCTTCAGCGGCTCTTCAGCAAGGTTTTGCGTGATGCTAATGGAGTGGATTCCGTCTTCGAGATAATCAAAGTTGATGCTGCCATCCACGCGCTGCACCTCCCATGGTTCTCCGTTCACCGAGATATAGATCATACCCATCTGAGATAGGTTGGCAACATCAAGACGAATGTGTACAACTCCATTGGGAAGATCTATTGCCTTGGATATATCGCTTATATCGGAGGTTATGGTCTCGCCCATATAGGTGTATTCGAGTTTGTCGAGATAAATATTGCTAGGGGGGCTGGTAGTTTGTTTGAGGTCATAGATTGCAAGCCCATTTTTGAAACCCATATAGGCTTTGGAGTTTTCGATGGCGATCTTGCGGAAGGGCACAGGGATCATCTGTGAGGGGGTCTGTTTGAAGATATAGCCCTTATGCCTAAATTCCTGACCATTGCGCTCTAGGATACCCGTGTGTAGGCCTGAGATATACAAAAACGTATTGTCGTGCTGCGAGATGGTTGTGACGGGGCCTCCGCCTGCCGACAAGAGTGCAGTGTAGTGTTCGTTGAGAACCAACGAATCATTAACCACGTCATATCTATAACCTTGATTATTCTTGAAAAACAAAATATCATTGTCTATCATTGCGATTGAATTCCATCCGTTTTTGCCTCCCTCAAGTGAATAGTCTTTGATTGCAACCACCGATCTCAGATCCTTGTCTAGTTGAAAACGTCTGAGATTATCACGCCCATCTATCCAATAATAACCATACACGTCCACCATCACCGAGGTATTGGGTGTTAGATAGCCTTCCACTTTGTTTCGGTGGCTGATTTTTCCTTCTACTATCTCAAAAATATGAAGCCCCTCTGCATCGCTCGCCCAAAATAGGTGTTCTTGCCCGGGAATCTCTCCTACATCCCACTTGGCGTCATCCAATCGACTCAGGGTGCCGTTGGGTTCTATCTCGAAGAACGCGTGGTCGTGGCACACCAAAAGATGCTCACCAATACGCTTTATCCGCCACACCTGCCCTTGGAGTTGATCGACCATCTCGGGGGTGTTGTCGCTGATGGGGTTGTATCTGTAGAGTCCCTTGTTGGTGCCCAGATAAAGAGTGCTGTCATTGAGCCAATACGAGCTATACACATCGCCAATTTTGGGCTGTTTGGAGACTATATATGACTCCTGAGTTGAGGTCTCTAGGCGGGCTATACCCCCATCCAAACCCAGCCAAATGCAGTTTTCGCCCACGGCAAGAGACAAAACAGTGGTGTGTTCCAGTCCGCTGTCTTCGTTGTGTGTGTTTATTACCGACCCTTGAGTGTCGACTAAATATAAACCATCAACAACCGTCCCTAGCGCCAGAACGCTGTCGCCAAGGCTGGTGGCTGAGAATATTCTGTTATTCTCAAGAAGGCGATCTAACTCATCGCTACCAATGGCCTCGAGCTCGTTTTGAAACCTAAACAAACCGCTGTTTTCGCCCACAATATAAAACGCTTGATCGATTATTCCAATGTAGGAGGCCCTGTCTTGAAACTGTAGCTGAGCGATAAGTTCTAGATTATTGCCCTCTATCCAATAGAAATGTTCGTCAATCTGAACCGCAATTCGTTTTCCTTGTTCAATGTGGTGCAAATAACCAACATAGCCCTGAGTTGGCAGGCGACTAACGCTTCCATCGGCCGAATTCCAGCAAAAAACCGATTTGTGGGATTGGAAATATACCTTGTCATCTCGAGAGATAACTCTCCAAAAAATCTCGTCCGAACTCTTTAGCTCCGTATATTGGTAGTGTCCGAACGAATCTCTATTCCAATATCCAAAAGTGTAGTTGCCTGCCGCATAGATGCGATCGCTCTGATTGTCGTACCACAATGAACGAAAGTAATGGCTTTGGGGGGTGGAGTATGTTCTCCATGTGGTTCCATTGTAGAGAAAGATATTTTCGCCCGAACTGTAAAAAGTTCGGCCGCTGCGATCGCTCACTATGCTCCAGATTTGGACGTCCCCACTGATGGATGGGATTTTTTCGATGTTCTCGATTAGTTGAGAACTATTATTTGCGAAGCTTTTGAGCGTGAAAAGCAGTAAAACTATAAGCAGTGTAAAGCGATTTTTCATAAAAAACATATAGACTTTTCACAAAAGTATAACTTTTTTCGAAGATTCTGTACATAAAAAATATTTTTTTTATGTTAGATTCATAAAATGACTAAAGTGTTAATTTTTCGCACTTTATATATTTGCTGTAAGGGGAATGTCTATATAAAAATAATTTATTTAGGCTCTTGTTAAGATTTTGTAACGCAAAAAATGTTTCTTTATGCAATCCTACTGCTTACTTTTGAATTAGCAAATCCGCCCAAGACTGCTAAAAGAACTTGGAGGTGGCGCACAACTTTAAAAACCAACTAACCTACAAACAAACTCATGAAGAAACTTTACTTTCTATTAGTAACACTTCTTTTGTACTCAACATCTTTTGCACAACAAAAGATAGAGGCACAAGGGGTGGTGATTAGCGCAGACGACAATCTGCCAGTGATCGGAGCTAGAATCCTCGAAAAAGGATCAACAACTAACGGGACGATGACCGACATTGACGGTAAATTTACCCTCAGTGTGCCCCAGGGCGCAGCTATCGAAGTCTCATATATAGGCTACCTACCACAGGAAGTTGTGGTTGAGAGTAGCGCTCCTCTTAATATTGTGCTTCAGGCCGATGCAGCTGTAGCTGATGAGGTAGTTGTGGTGGGCTATGGCACCCAGAAGAAGAGTCTGGTTACTGGAGCTACCACCTCGGTGAAAGCCTCAGATCTTGCTCGTCCGGGTGTGATGCGTGCCGATGCAGCCCTTCAAGGAAAAGCCGCTGGTGTGACCGTAACCTCCAATGGTGGTCAGCCTGGCGATGGTATCTCGGTGAGAATCCGTGGAGCAGGAACCAATGGCAATGCTCAACCACTCTTTA
>CAYJLL010000017.1:0-4446 GCA_964370955.1 uncultured Rikenellaceae bacterium
TAGTACGGCGCAATCGAAACTTTTTCTCTAAACTTTTCAGGGCCTACCTTATTCATAATAATATTAATTGTATTAAGGTCCTGGGGGGTGTGTGCAAACAATATAACTTGCTTATCGTCTATAATTAATTCATTAATAAAATTTGAAATCATATCGTTAAGCATTGCAGTCGTCATATTTTTATTGAACTTTTCAGAAAACAAATCGTTCGTGATATTCATGCCGATTGTTTCGAACCGGCTTAAAGGTTTTGTTCTGGTTTTATCTTTAAAAAACAAACCATTATCTGCCACCTTTATGATTTTATTTGTTATATCGCTTGCGTATCTATTTTCAAGTCTTTCAAGCGATTCATCATTCCTCACTGTTACTAGCCAGTTGTCTTTGTGTGTGACATACGATAAAAAGTTTTTGAATTTATCATATATTTCGCCAAATATTTTAGCTCGCTTTAATATTTAGACGATAATTTGGAAAAAAGCAGTATGATAGCTAATTTTGTAACTCTTTGCCTCATAGCAAAGAATTTTAACCTTATTACCTTTTTTCAAAGCAAATGAACTTTTTTAAAACTTTTTTAGCTTGCCTGTTGGCAATTGTGGTGGGTGGAATATTCTCAACCATTTTCTCTATATTAGTTTTTGCTGGCATCCTAGGTGCGATTTCTAGTTTCTCGGGCGAGAGCGAAATTCCACAAATAAAGGCAAATTCTATCTTGCACCTAAACTTCGATAAAGCCATTGCCGATTCGCCAGTGAAATCCCTCTCGGGGGCTTTCGATTTTTCGACTCTCTCGATCAAAGAGACTCTAACCACTCGCAGCGTGGTAAAGGCTCTTGAGAGTGCGGCTTCCGATCCCAATATTAAGGGCGTGTTTATCGATATGCCTCTGACGTTCGCCCTTTCGAGCGATGCAATCTACCAAATGCGTAAGGCCTTGGCGGATTTTAGAGAGAGTAGCGGGAAGTTTGTGGTGAGCTATGCAGACTATTACTCGCAAGGAGGCTATTGGTTGGCTTCGCTTTCGGATGTGATCTATATGAATCCCTATGGCGCTTTGGAGTGGAGTGGTTTGAGTTCGCAGGTTATGTTCTACAAAAATACCTTTGAAAAATTCGGTGTCAAGCCTGAAATCTTCCGCTACGGTAAATACAAAAGTGCTATCGAACCTTATATGCTGGATCAGATGAGTCCCGAAAATCGCCACCAAACCCAAGAACTATTGGGCTCTATTTGGGGGTCAATAAGCGCGGATGTTGCATCTGAGGTCAAAATTGATGGTAGCGAGCTGCAGAAAATGGCTAATACCCTTGAGCTCTCTCAGCCAAAGGTAGCGGTTGAAAAAGGAATGATAGACTCGCTAGGCTATCGTGAAAGTGCGGTGAACTATCTTTCTGCTCTCACTGGTCAGGAGGATGGTCAGGTTAATTTGGTGAAACTCAGCGATTATGTTCGTCGTGGCTATCATGAGATGGTGGGTGCGCCGAAAGTTGCGCTCTACTATGCTGATGGAGCGATAATGGATATTTCAACGGGTGCAGATCGTGAGATTATTGGCAAAAAAATGGCACGTGATCTCGAAAAACTTCGCCGCGATTCGACCATCAAAGCAGTAGTAGTGAGAGTCAATAGCCCGGGGGGTAGTGTGCTTGCCTCGGATGTTATCTATGACCAGATGGTTAAACTCAGAAAAGAAAAACCTGTGGTGGTTTCTATGGGTAGCTATGCCGCCTCGGGTGGATACTATATTGCGTGTCCAGCAGACGAGATTATTGCTGCACCTACAACCCTCACTGGCTCTATAGGGGTCTTTGGCATGATGTTTAATGTCGAGAAAGGCGCTAAGGATTTCTTCGGACTCGATGTGGATGTAGTCAAAACCAACACAATGTCTGATCTTGGTAATATATTCCGAGAGATGACCCCAGCCGAGCGCCACTTTATGCAGCGAGGTGTGGATAGTACCTATGTCCGCTTTGTGAGTCTAGTGGCAACGGAGCGCGGGATGAGCTTCCAGCAGGCAAATGATCTTGCTCAAGGGCGAGTGTGGTCGGGAGTCGAGGCTCTAGAGAATGGGCTAGTGGATGCTTTGGGAACGCTAGAGGATGCTCTTGCTAGCGGAGCTGATAGAGCTAATCTCGATGGAGGCTACCGTGTGGTGACCTACCCCGAAATAGAGCATGAAGGCTTTGGGGTGTTGCTTAATGCACTCTCGTCTAAGGTTGTAAAATGGATCATGGGTGATCCAAGCCTAGAGTATATTGCTAAAGAGAACATCGAGAAACTTCGCCACCAGCAAGGTGTTCAGGCTATTATGCCCTACTCCCTAGAGGTCGAACTCTAGGGGTTCACTTCGAGAGTGTTCGCAGTGAAATGATAGCTCGCGTGGCTCGCACTTTGGAAAGTTTTTATTAACTTTGCAGGATATATTTTTCGATAACAAAACATACATAAAGATGCTTACAATCAAACAGATACGTGACGAGCGTGAACTAACTCAAAAACTCCTACTCAAAAAAGGCGTTGATAGCGCCCAGACGCTAGACCAAATTATAGAACTTGATAACTCTCGTCGCTCCATCCAGCAAGAACTGGATAGCAATCTGAGAGAGCAAAACCTCCTTGCCAAGGAGATAGGCAAAATGTTCGCTAGCGGACAAAAAGACAAGGCCGAAGAGATGAAATCGCAAGTGAGCCAGTTGAAAGAGAGCTCTGTTGCGCTAGCCGAGAGGCTTAGCAATACAACCCAAGAGCTTGAAAATCTAGTGGTTACCCTGCCTAATCGCCCTTGTGAGCTAGTGCCCGAGGGTCGCTTGCCTCAGGATAATGTGACAGTTAAAGAGGGTGGCGAGATGCCTGTGCTTCCTCAGGGCGCACAACCTCACTGGGAGCTTGTTAAGAAGTATGACATCATTGATTTTGATCTAGGAACTAAGCTCACGGGAGCAGGTTTTCCTGTTTACAAAGGCCAAGGAGCTCGCTTGCAGAGAGCCTTGATTAACTATTTTGTCGACAAGAACGTTGCGGCAGGCTATGCCGAGATAATGCCTCCGCTGATGGTAAATGCCGCAAGTGGTTTTGGTACTGGTCAGCTGCCCGACAAAGAGGGGCAGATGTATCACTGCACCGAGGATGATTTCTATCTAATCCCTACGGCAGAGGTTCCTGTGACTAATATTTTCCGTGATTCTATCGTCGAGCAAAAGGAATTGCCTATTAAGCTCACTGCCTATACCCCATGTTTCCGTCGTGAGGCTGGTTCTTATGGTAAGGATGTGAGGGGTCTGAACCGTTTGCACCAATTCGACAAAGTGGAGATAGTTCAAGTTGCCGACCCTGCTAATTCTTATGAGCGTCTGGACGAGATGGTCTCTCATGTTGAGGGTATTTTGATTGAATTGGGGCTACCTTATCGCATCTTGCGTTTGTGTGGTGGCGATATGAGCTTCACGTCGGCTTTGACCTATGACTTTGAGGTGTGGAGTGCAGCTCAGGAGCGTTGGTTGGAGGTGTCGAGTGTGTCGAATTTTGAATCATTCCAAGCTAACCGTTTGAAACTACGTATGCGTGGTGAGGATAAGAAAACCGAAGTGGCACACACCCTTAATGGTTCTTCATTGGCTCTTCCTCGTATTCTCGCGGCTTTGTTGGAAAACTTCCAAACCCCAGATGGTATCACCATTCCTGAGGCGCTGCGTTCTTACACAGGCTTTGATTGCATTAAATAAGCTACTAACCATCGTAGCAATGATTTAGCTCAGTGCGAGGTGCACGCTTCGGCGGATGCACCTCGTGTCTCTAAATATAACTTACTCAAAAACATTCATGGCAAATAATAGTGCTAGAGACGAACATATACGCGCGATAATGCAGCAAGCGCCTCGCAGGCAGGCTCCCAGCAGCGGACAGGCCGCCCCATCTAGGGGTGCGGCTCCACGTGCTACTACCCAAAGGCCAGTACCTGCTCAGAGACCCTCACCCCAAGGTGCAAGGACTCAACCCTCGGCGCAGGTGCAAAGCCCCCAAGGGCAACCAATGCGTGTGAGAGTGGCAGGAGCGCAGGTCTCTCGCGAGAGAACAGACTTTGAAGCCCCCATTCCTAGTAACGGCCGCCCTGTGCAAGCTCGCTCTAGTCAGCCTCGAGGTGGTGTGAAGCCAAAGCCTGCTCAAAAGAGTGCTCAAAAAGACTCCACCGCAAAGCCCAAGAATGTTGTTCCACGTGCTAAGGCTCCAGCCAAGGCTACAACTAAGACTCCCAAGCCAGCCAAACCTGCCAAGAGCGTGGCAAAAGCACCTCGTGAGCCTAGACAAATAAACTATGCTCGCTATTTTTCGGTTGTGGGTTGGATATTGTTCGTTATCGGAGGGCTTGCCTTTGCCAGCACTTATTCGTATTTTAATAATTGGCGCCTAGACGCCGATCTTGCTGATCCTGCTCTTTTTTGG
>CAYJLL010000017.1:4556-15136 GCA_964370955.1 uncultured Rikenellaceae bacterium
TTCGTGCTCTTTTTTGGGATAACTCAATAGGCACAACAGCCAACGCTATGGGACACAAGGGGGCCGTTATAGCCCAGATGTTGGTCGGTGAATGGTTCGGAGTGTTGGGTATCCTAGCACCCGTGGTTGTACTTCTAATATCGCTAAGACTCGTGGGAGTGAAAGGCTATAAGCTATTTCGCGGCTCACTGTCTTTGCTGCTATTGATAATGATAGGAAGTGTTGGCTTTGGTCATTTTGCAGGCGAGAACCACGAAATCTTCGGCAGCGGCTGGGGAGGAGCGATGGGTATCTATGTGGCGCAATGGTTTGAAAGGGCCATAGGCTATTATGGCACTCGATTTTTGTTCTTGGTATTCACCGTGGCGGTGCTCTACTATGTGTTCTATGACCATGTGAGCAGAGCGATGAATTGGTATAGAAAAACCGCAGAGCTTATGGCGCAAAAACGTGCCCTGAAGCTTGAGGAGGAGGCCTTGCAACGTGAAACTCGACTATTGCAAATACAAGAGCAGCGTGCAGAAATTGCCTCTCAAATGGCGCAATACTCTCAAGGACAGGGTGGCGAGTATGTTGAAAATCAACCCGAAACAAAAGACCCCGATCCTTTCTTGGAACACACGCCTGAGGACATTAATCATCAACAAGAATCAGCATACGTTAATTCAAACCCCGATAATCAACCCGAGGTTCAACCCGAAATTGCACCTGAGAACACATGGCAGAGGAATGAAAATTTCCATTACCTAGAGTTTGAAGATGGACAATTGGCGGTGGTGACCACTTTTGCAGAGGACCACAGCCCCGAATCTTATTTATTCTTCGACCTAGAGGCCATGGAGGATTACACCTTAGTGGAGGTAAACCCAAAGCGAAGCATAGCCGAGAACACCCTTCAAGAGTCTGAAAACATAGAACAAGAGATTCTAGAAGAAGAGAATCCTTTTGAGCTCGTTGAGCGCGAAGATGAAACTTCGGAAGAGGAAAGCCATGAGGGAGAAACCTCAGAGAATGAAGGCGAAGAGCCTGCCCCTCAAGAGCAAGCGTATCTCGATGCGACCCAAAGTGAAGTAAATACAGATATTAAGTCTGAAAGTTCTCAGGGCGTAGCCACTAGTGAAGAGGCTAAAGCGCAAGATGATTCTGCGGATGTACCTGCGACAAGCGACACCTTAGAATCAGACCCCAAGGGGAGCACTGAGCCCAAGATGCACATCCACTATACGCAAGAGACTATCGTGGAGAATGCCTTGCCCCAAGATGATATTATCATCGAGCAAGCCCAAAGCGAAGAGCAGTTTTCAACAGCGCAGATTGACCATCAACCTCTGTTTGACCCCACTCGTGAGTTGAGCGGCTATCATAAACCTACACTTGGACTTCTCACCGACCATCAATCAAATGTGGTGGTGAGCGAGGAGGAGCTCATTGAGAATAAAAACCGTATTGTTTCGACCCTCGAAACCTTCGGCATACGCATAGACACCATAGAAGTAGTAGTTGGACCTACCATCACCCTCTATGAGATTATCCCTGCTCCGGGTATCCGTATCTCGAAGATCAAGAACCTCGAAGACGATATTGCGATGGCTCTTTCGGCTCTAGGGATACGTATTATTGCGCCCATCCCGGGTAAAGGAACCATAGGTATTGAGGTGCCCAACAAACAGAAGAATATAGTGTCGATGCACTCGGTGATTCGCTCGGCGAAGTTCCAGAACTCCAAGGCAGCTCTACCTATTGCATTGGGTAAGACCATCCAAGACGAGACCTTTGTGTTTGACCTCGCCAAGATGCCTCACCTTTTGGTGGCAGGTGCTACGGGGCAGGGTAAGTCGGTGGGTCTGAATGCCATTATTACCTCGCTGATATATCAAAAACACCCTAGCGAGCTGAAATTTATTCTTATCGACCCCAAGAAAGTCGAACTTACGCTCTATGCAAAGCTTGAGAATCACTTCCTAGCCAAGATTCCCGATGCCGACGAGGCTATCATTACCGACAACCAAAAGGTGATCTATACGCTCAACTCTATCTGTATTGAGATGGACGACCGCTACCAGTTGCTCAAAGATGCTCGTGTACGTTCGATCAAGGAGTATAACGAGAAGTTTGCCCACCATCGATTGAACCCCGAGAAAGGACACCGCTTCTTGCCTTACTTTGTGGTGGTGATTGACGAGTTTGCCGATCTGATTATGACCTCAGGGCGTGAGATTGAAACCCCTATTGCTCGTATTGCTCAACTGGCTCGTGCGGTGGGCATACACTTGATTATTGCGACCCAGCGACCAACAACCAATATCATCACGGGTGTGATTAAGGCGAACTTCCCCGCTCGAATTGCCTTCCGTGTGACCTCACAAATTGACTCTCGCACCATCCTCGACCAGACGGGTGCTAACCAGCTCGTAGGGCAAGGTGATATGCTCGTGAGTACGGGTAGCGAGGTGACTCGTGTGCAGTGTGCGTTTGTTGATACTCCCGAGGTGGAAAACATCGTAGACTATATAGCCGAGCAGGTTGGCTTTGACGGACCTTTAGAACTCCCTGACTATCAACCCGAGACGTCCGAGGGCGGCTCTCGCGAGGAAAGCTCTTTGGCTAGCGGCAAACGTGATCCGCTCTTTGGTGAGGTGGCGCACTATGTGGTTGCCAATGGGCAATGCTCTGCCTCGACCATCCAACGTAAGTTCTCCATCGGCTTCAACCGTGCAGGGCGTATAGTCGACCAACTAGAGGCCTCAGGTATAGTGGGAGGTGCTCAAGGGAGCAAACCTCGTCAGGTGTTAATCTCCGACCCAATGACCGTTGAGGATATTTTGGGTTATAACTAGGTGGTGCGAGGTGCCAGTGGATTTGTGAGAAGCAAGTCATAAGGACGCTACATACCCCTTAGACGGACGAACCGCACCCCATCGGGGCGGCCGTCTTTACCTAAAGGTAAATTCGTCTAAGCCCCTTGCGGTTCGTCCTGAAAAGGCAAACCCCACGAAGATAAATCATAAAAGATGCTATGTGCGTCCGCTCGGGCGCAGGCAATGTTTTGCGAGAGATAAATAACTGCTTGTGCCGCTGGCACCAGGCCCCCCACGGGAGGTGCGAGCCGCACAGGCAATCTTGCTCTTCGTTTCACTGCGAGCCTTTCCCCCGCAGCAGCGCACACCCCTGAACAAAACTAAAAGCGTAGATTACAAACACACATGAACAACGAAGTTAAAATAGGAAATCTCATACTGCCACACCGTCCATTATTGTTAGCACCTATGGAAGACGTGACCGACCAATCGTTCCGCTTGCTGTGCAAGGAATACGGGGCGGATATGATGTACACGGAGTTTATCTCTAGCGATGGGCTTATTCGTGATGCTGCTAAGAGCCTGAAAAAACTAGACATAGCCCCCGAAGAACGTCCCGTCGGGGTACAAATCTATGGCAATGAAGTGACCCCTATGGTCGAGGCAGCGAAGATAGCCGCTAGCGTACGCCCCGATGTGATAGATATTAACTTTGGTTGTCCTGTTAAAAAGATTGCTGGCCGAGGGGCTGGTTCGGGGATGATGCGTACACCCGATAAGATGGTGGAGATCACTCGTGAGATAGTCGAGGTGGGGCTGCAAACGGGCGTACCCGTGACTGTTAAAACCCGTCTGGGATGGGATAGCGAAAGCCTCAATATTGAGGAGATAGCCGAGCGTCTGAGTGATGTTGGCATAGCGGCTCTAACCATACACGGACGCACCCGAGCGCAGATGTATAAGGGCGAGGCTGATTGGAGTTTGATAGGCAAAGTGAAGGCAAACCCACGCATAAATATACCCATCATTGGAAATGGCGATATTAATTCGCCCGAGAAAGCTCTCGCCGCCTTTGAAAACTATGGTGTGGATGGGGTTATGATAGGCAGGGCGACCTATGGCCGTCCGTGGATATTCGCTCAGGTGCGCCACTATTTGCAAACGGGCGAACTACTGCCTGCTCCCACGCTTTCTGAGCGTGTTGCGCTTGCCAAGCGGCACTTGGATCTTTCGATTGGTTACAAGGGCGAGAGAGTGGGGATTTTGGAGCTGCGCCGCCATACGAGTTGCTACTTTAAAGGGCTGCCCAATTTCAAAGAAGTGCGCCGCGAACTAGTGACAGAGCCAACGCCTGAGGGGGTGCTCCGCATCTTAGATTTGATAGACGAACGCTGGGGTGGCTACGATTTTGCAGAGATAGAACCGCAGACAGTTTATGGTGTTTAGCCATACTAAAAAAGGGAGATAGACTAGTTCTATCTCCCTTTTTTTATGCAGTAAAGAGTTGCGTTGTTAAAGTGGGCTACTTTGTCCAGCTAGCATAGGATTTTGCTGTCTCGTAGAGTTTTACCTTTGCGAGTTCCACCCCTTGAGGGAGTTTGTCCGAGAGTTCGTCCACGATGAAAAGCACCATATTCTCACACGTTGGTTGATAGAGCGTGAGTTCGATGTTCCGCCATTTTTGGTTCATCACCTCTTTTAGAGTGCGATTGGAGGGGGTGTCACGCAGCAATAGGGCGTGGTCAAAGCGATCGACCACACGCTCGTTTACCAAGGCTTTTAGCTCGCCAAAGTCCATAACCATGCCCTCTTTTGGTGAGTTGGGGGTGGTGTTGGGAGTGCCCTCTATGGTGATAAAAAGACGGTAGGAATGGCCGTGAATCTCACGACACGCCCCGTCGTAATTCTCCAGTGCGTGTGCCATCTCGAAACTAAATTCTCGTGTGACTGATATTATTCGCTTCTCCATGAAGGTGATTTTAATGGTTGATTGATAGTGCAAAGGTAAGGATTTATATTTTAAGTAAAGCTCTTAACGCAAGATTAGAAAAAATTTCCTACCTTTGTTTCCACTGTGAAAAATAGTAAAAACCAAAATAAATTATGAAAAAACTTTTTTATCTATCTCTCTCTCTAGCACTTACTTTCGCTAGCGCAAAGGGGCAAACAACGAAAAGCCCATCTGAGTATGTAAACCCATTTATCGGGACATCAAACTTTGGTGTGACCCACCCCGGGCCCGTTATGCCAGGGGGTATGGTGAGCATTTCGCCCTTTAATACCATCCCCTCGGACGACCATCAAATCCACACTGACGGCTGGTGTTCTACGCCCTATGTGTTTGAAAATAAATGGACTATAGGCTTCACGCAGGTGAATCTTAGTGGCGTTGGATGTCCTGACCTTGGGTCGTTGCTATTGATGCCAACAAGTGGTGATCTGAAAGTTGACTTCAGAGAATATGCAACCCAAATGGAGGATTTGCACGCACAGGCTGGCTATTTCTCGACTGTTATTGGTGGGGTTAAGGCTGAGATGACCGCAACGGAGCGCACAACTCGCTCTCGCTATACCTTCCCCGCAGGGCAGGCGAACATCCTTGTGAACATTGGCAAGGGTCTAACCACCGAGAGTGGATGTTTCGCAAAGATCGTAAACAATTCGGAGGTTGAGGGTTATCGCCTGATGGGTGATTTCTGCTACGGGCAGCCTCAGAGCGTAATTCCACTGTATTTTGTGGTACGTGTAGAGAAACCTGCAAAGAATGTACGCTATTGGAAAAAGCAACCTGATCTTCCCGAGGCGGTTGCAGCGTGGAGCTCAACCAGCGGCGAGTATAAAATCTATGAGCGTTACAAGCGTGAGATGGCTGGCGATGAAATAGGCGTTGCTTTCTCTTATGATGCAGCCCAAGGTGAAACCCTTGAGGTGAGCGTTGGTATCTCGTATGTGAGCATAGAAAACGCACGTGAGAATCTCGACAAAGAGCAAAACGGCAAGAGCTTTGCGGACATCCAAGCAGCAGCTGTCAAAGCTTGGAACGATGCACTAGGTGTTGTAGCGCTAGAGGGCGGCACCGAAGATCAGAAAACTCAATTCTACACCGCTCTATATCACAACTGGATTCACCCTAACGTGCTAAACGACGTGAACGGTGAGTATCCAGCGATGAAAACTGGTGAAACTCTTACTACTGACCCTTCGGATCCACGCCTTACGATGTTCTCGGGTTGGGATGTTTATCGTATTTCGCCTTTCCTTGGGGCTATTTTCTATCCTGAGCGTCAGAATGATATGGTGCGTTCGATGATGAAAATGTACCACGAGAGCGGCAACCTACCCAAATTTGAGGTTATCTCTCAGGAGTTTATGGTGATGGAGGGCGATGCAGCTCTGCCTTACCTTAGTGCGTGTTACTTCCTTGGGCTTACTAAGGGTGTAGACACTGAGGAGCTTTATCAAGCAATGCTACAAAACGCTGTGGAGGGTTCGCCTATTCGTGGCAATAACGAGTTCTACAACAACAACCACTATGTGCCTTTGCGCTCGTCTTACGACAACTCTGTTTCGCAGGCACTGGAGTTCTATATCGCTGACTGGGCTTTGGCTCAGGTGGCAAAATCGCTAGGTCGTGAGGCTGACGCAACTATGCTCGAAGAGCGTGCGATGGGCTATAAGAAATATTTTGATGCAAACTACGGACTATTGCGCCCTGTGTTGCCTGATGGTAGCTTTATGGAGGGCTTCGAGCCATTGCAGGGTGAGAACTTTGCGCCTGTTCACGGTTTCCACGAGGGCACTTCTTGGAACTACTCTTTCGCTATTCCTTATGACATCCCAGGGCTGATTAAGCTTTATGGATCGAAGACTCGCTTTGTGGACTCGCTGAACGCTTGTTTTGAGAAAGGCTACTTCGATATGGGCAATGAGCCTGATATGGGCTACCCTTACTTCTTTAGCTACATCAAAGGCAGCGAATACCTCACTCAATATTGGGTTAATCAGTGTCTTAATCGCTACTTTAGCAATACCCCTGGTGGACTTCCAGGTAATGATGATGCGGGTACTATGAGCGCGTGGCAGAACCTATCGATGATGGGTATCTACCCTGCAACGCCATCTAAGCCTGAGTATATTATCACTACCCCGACCTTCGATCGCATCACTGTGCAGCTAGACCCCACTTACTACTCTAAAAAAGAACTAGTAATCGAGGCGGTAAATCGCAGCTCAGAGAATATCTACATTCAAAAGATAGAACTTGATGGCAAACCTTTCAAAGGCTATTTCATTACCCACGAGGAGCTTATGAATGCTGGTCGCCTGACTATCTACTGTGGCCCTAAGCCTCGCTAGAGGAGGGCTCTTAGGTAGAGACATAAAAAACAGCAGGGATTCCATTCGTGGAGTCCCTGCTGTTTTTGTATTGAGTAAGCTCGATAGGCTTTACGCGAGGAAGTGCTTATTTTTTCTTAGGCTCTTCCTTTATCACTTTGACAGTGAAATCTAGTTTTTCGAGGCTCTTTTTTAGAGCATCCTCGGTGGTTTTGGCTGTTTGATACTTGATCCAAACGGTCTTCTTCTCCAAATCGACCTTCATATCCTTTACACCTTTTTCAAAGGGGATATTCTTCTCGACATTAGCCTTGCAGTGGCCACAATCCATCGACACTGAGAATAGAACTTCTGCATACTTAGCTTTCTTTTCTTGAGCTGTTGCGCTCACTCCAACTAGCAACATAAGCGCTAGCAATAGGTTTTTAATTGTTTTCATCTGTCTAGATATTGTTTTATGGGTTTATAGTATTTTTATAGAGTGAATCTCATTCCTGCGTAGTATTTCATTCCGCTGAGTGGTCCCCAAATGGCCGAGGAGTTGAACACAGAGCTAAATGGAGTGTCTGCTCCAAGGATGGGATTCTCTTGTTTGTAGCCAAGGATGTTTTCGAAGCCAACATAGAGTTCCACCTTGCGGAAGTTACGGGTGAGCTGTGCGAATAACACAGGGTAGGCAGGCGAATATTCCTCGCCAGAGGTTTGGGCGAAGTTAGGCAGGCGAGCGGGGCCATTAATCTGAGCTGTCACATCCAGCACCCACTTGCGCAGAGCGGTAGCGTATTGAAGATTAAGCACACCCTTATAGCGGCTCACCAATGGGCGTTCAACTAGTCCTTGACCCGCAAGGTGCACCTTTGAGTCGCTGTATCGGAAAGTCGCTATTGCCGAGAAACGATCCGAAGGCGAGATGGATAGATCCACCTGATAGGTGTTAGTGAAACTCTTACCGTCGAGATTATAAATCACAACTTGGTCGGTGTTTAGCTCCTGATCCACTATGGTTTGACTCTGGAAGTCGGTACGGAAATAATCAAAGCTCAGATAGCTCTGATCGCCACTACCGATTTGGAAATACTGTGTAAGATTAGCACCATAGGTCCATGCGCTTTCGATGTCAAGATCCTCGGTTATGAGTATCTCGCGCCCCGTTGATAGGATTCCAAGGTTGTCAGCAATGATGTTAGGCACTCGGTGTCCTTTACCTGCCGAGGCTCTAAGCACTAGATTGTCGGTAAAGGAATATTTCGCATTCAGCGAAGGGGTCAATAGAAAACCATAGCGATCGCTATAATCGCCCCTAAGTCCTGCCACAAGGCTTATTTTATCTTCTGCGCGGAAGGTGTATTCGCCATAGACTCCTCCTTGGAATTCACGACGCCCGAGGATGTTCATAGCGCTGAATGTCTCTGTCCCCGAGGCGTTGTACCATGTGTCATACAAACGCTCATCAATATCATCATAGCGAGCCGAAAGCCCTAGAGTGTAGCTGTGGCGTTCGTTGATATTGTTGAGGTACATAGCGTTGAAGAAATATAGCTCTTGGCTAGCGTCATAGTCTTTCTGTCCGAAAACAGAATTCATATCGTGGTGCGAGAAATCTGCTACAAAGGCAATGTTCTTCGAGTTGTCTGCATTAAGAGGAACGCCCAACTTTGCGTAGGCATTGTAGCTTTGATTCTCAATATACGAGCCCCAAACGCTCTCACTCAGGCGGTCTTCTTTGTAGTAATCTGTTTGACCCCCAATGCGATTATCGTTGACCGCCTTGATTCCAAAGCGCAGTTGTGTGCCGCTGGGGGCTTGATACAACCAACGATTGGCAAAATTGTATTGGCGCATCAGTGGGTCGTCCAAGAAACCATCACCATTGTCGTCATGGCGAGTTTGGTTATTGGAAAAATGCCCCAACATCACAGTGCTCCAATGGTCATTGAGCTGCAAAGACGATGCAATATTCGCTTCGGCCCTAAGCATAGAACTCAAAAATAGGTTCACAAATAGAGGTTCCTCTGTCGTAGGCTTGCGATGCTCAAGGTTGATTTGCCCCGTGATCGCCTCTGTGCCATTGATAACAGACGATGCACCTTTGGCAATTTGTATGCTCTCAAGCCATTGCCCTGGAATGTAGGACAGCCCAAAGGGAGCCATAATCCCACGCATCGTGGGGCGGTTCTCATCGAGCATAGTGGTGTAAGCACCCGAAAGCCCAAGCAGGCGAATCTGGCGCGCGCCCGTTACTGCGTCCGAATATCCAACCGACACACTAGCCGAGTTCTCAAAACTCTCTGCCAAGTTACAACATGCCATTTTGCAAAGGCCTGCCGCCGAGATCATTTCGGTCTTAGCGATATTTGTACGTGCGATATAGTTGCCCGCTTGGCGGTGAACTACCTCCACCGAGGCATCGCTATCGAGGGGAGTGAGTTCGAGAATTAGATTTTCTTGAGGGAGATTCACAGTGGTGGTATCTCGCTCAAATCCCACGCTAGAGCTGATGAGGGTTAGCTCAGTGAGAGAGCCAATATGAAGGCTGAACTCTCCGTTTTCGTCGCTCGATGTGGCTTGTTTGTTTTCTATGCAGTAGATAACAGCTCCATCTACCGCTTTATTGTCGCCTGCGCTTACAATGCGTCCAGTGAGGCTCTGAGCATATAGCATAGGAGCCATCAACGCAAAGAGTAAAAGGCTTAGTACTCTTTTCATGATTTTTATAAAAGGTGTAATTGTGATAAAAATAAATACGCTAAAACGAGGGTGGCTTTAAAACATAAAGCCAGCATCCTTCTTAAATTAGAGTTTTATCACAAACGCCACACGCATAGCTTAGGCAGAGCAACGCTCAGCTCGCCATATAGCCTTGGTGGAGCTTGCCACTGGGTCTTTGACTCGGGGGCAGCTAGATATACATCATAGAAGAATTGAGCCGCTAGGAGCTGTATTTCGCTACCTTGGGCTAGATGTTTTTTTTGTGCTTCGGGGAGCGAGTCCTCGAAAAGTGTGATTTGATAGTCGCTGCAACAATTGCTTTGAGGCCCTTTGAGGGCATTTTTGCAGTCTGAATGCTCGCTATGCTCTTGGCTGTCGCAACAGCCCTCAGGCTCAGCGTGAGAGTGGGTGCAGCAAGATTCGGTGTCGAAGAATTTAGTGGCTGAGATATGACTATGCATCTTGGTGGTGTGTGTGTCGCCACAATAGTGGACACACGCCGCTCCAGTCCCAATCGCAACATAAAGCGCGAGGAGAACAACCGAGATGATATGTTTTAATCTATTACCCATCAATGGCAAAGGTAGTGATTTTATTTATCAGACCCAAAATTTTTTTTTTATCAGGGAGCTATGCTCCAAGTTCAAGTAGCAATGATTTTTCTTTTTTAGGTTTATTTTTAGTGGCGCGCGCTTGCGGATGAGCTGTCTCTGAAAGAGCAGGGCTTCCGCGGGGCGA
>CAYJLL010000018.1:0-14820 GCA_964370955.1 uncultured Rikenellaceae bacterium
GATGCAACAGTTCGTAATGATGCTTCTTCTAAATTCTCTCCTGATAACCGTGACGCTACTTTCTGGTCAGTTGGTGCTATGTGGAATATGAAGAAGGAGAATTTCCTTGCTGACAACGATGTAATCACTGGTCTTAACGTAAAGGCTAGCTACGGTACTCAGGGTAACTCGTCTTTTGGTGCGACAGCAACTCTGCCTATGTACGCTAACGATGGTTATATCCACACCGCGCTTCAGGGAACTACCACTAACTATGGAGACTCACCTGCTTGGGTTATTGGTTCATCAGGAAACGCTGATCTTAAATGGGAAACTCAGAAGAAACTAACTGTTGGTTTCAATATGGACCTTTGGAGCAAACTCTCTATCGGTGTTGAGTACTACAATCGTGTGACTGAGGATATGCTTATGAGTGTGCCTATCCCAACTACAACTGGTTTCGAGAGCAACTTCGCAAACGTTGGATCTTTGGCTAACAATGGTATCGATATCAACTTGACTTACCACATTCTTCAGCACAAAGACTATTACCTTTCTGCTAACTTCAACTTCAACTACAACTCTGAGAAAATCACCGAACTGTTCGATGGTCGTTCTCGCTATGAAATCGCCAATACTGGTGTGGCTTATGTAGTTGGTGAGCCAGTTATGTTCTACTACCCAATCTATGCTGGTGTAAATCCTGAAACAGGTCAAATGCAGTGGTACAAACCTTATGAGAACGAGGATGGCACTATCGACGCTGACCGCCACACAACTGACAACGGAGTGACTTCGAATTACAACGAGGCTTACCTAAAACAAAACACAGGAATCCGTCGTTACGCTCCAATCAATGGTGGTTTCGGTATCTCTGCTGGATGGAAAGGTATCTCGCTACAGGCTGACTTCGTATACTCAATGGGCAAGAGCCTGATCTCAAACGACCGTTTCTTCTCTGAGAACCCAACTAACTTCTTTGGTTATAATACTTCTTCTGATGTTGCTGACTACTGGAAGAAAGAGGGCGATGTAGTGTACTACCCAGACTGGACTCAAGCACCAGTGATGCAGTTCGATACTCACCTTATTGAGGACGCTTCATTCATGCGTATGAAAAACCTAACAGTAGCCTATACTCTTCCTGCGAAATTCCTTCGTAAGAGCAAGTCTTTGACAGGCTTTAAAGTGTTCTTCACTGGTCGTAACCTTTTGACCTTCACAAATAAGGACTTTAAAGGTATCGATCCTGAGGTTGACTCTAACCTAACTATGGGTAACATTGGTAATACTAAAACTTTCCTATTCGGAGTTGAACTTTATTTCTAGGCTCGGTTGACTAGTGTGAAAAATTATCACGTTTTATAATCGACTTGTAATAAAAATAAACCAAAAAAAGTAAAAAATATGAAAATACTAAAAAATATATCGATTTTGGGTGTTGCTCTCGCGCTGTTCACTTCTTGCGAATTGGACCTAAAGCCAAAGACCTCTATCGCCCTTGACCAATCGTTCCAAACCATTTCGGATGCTCAGAACTATGCTAATGGTATGGCAACTCGTATGCGCCAGTCGCTTTACGGACAATGGACCTATAACCAAGACATGCAGATGGATCAATTCAACGCTGCATTGGACTTTGGTAACCGTGGTGGAGCAGTTCACCAAATGACAGGCTCGTTCACCACTGGTGATTACTATGTGCGTGATGCTTGGGATCGTTACTACCTAGCTATCCTTTCGGCAAACAACTTTATCACTCAAGCGGCTATCCTTGCTCCAACTCTTGAGGCAGCAGATGCTGCAAAGCTAGATGTAATGCTGGGTATGGCTCACTTCTACCGTGCGTACTACTACCACTACATCGTTCGTTACTGGTCGCCAGCATACGACGCTGCGAGTGCAACAGCTGCTAACTCTGGTGCACCTCTAGTTCTAGAGTATGACCTAGCAGCTCGTCCTTCGCGTTCAACTTTGGCTGAAACTTACGCTCAGATCAACGCTGACCTAGCTGCAGCTGAGTCTAAGCTAGCTAGCACTCCTGGTGAAGTGCGTGCATCTCTTCCAACTATCGACGCAGTTTACGCTCTTAAAGCACGTGTGGCTCTATTTATGAAGGATTACACCAATGCTGCGAAATATGCTGATATGGTTATCACTTCTGCTGCGGGTTACACTCTAACCAGCACTGCAGAGGGTATGGTGGATCAATGGAGAGACGACAATGGTACTGAAGAGATCCTTCAGCTATTTATCTCTACTTCAGAGACTCCAAACGATATGGACGTATATCTACAACTTTCTACTGCTACTGACACTTACCAACCAGACTGGATTCCTACTAAGACTTCTATCGATGCCTATGAGGCAACAGATATTCGCCTAAACGGTTTCTTCGTTGAGAATACAAACACTCAAAATGCAGCAGAGTATCAGGTGATGATGCTGAACAAATTCCCAGGTAACCCAAAGCAGTACACCTCGACTTCAAACTACCAGAATGCTCCTAAGGTGTTCCGTGTGGCAGAGATGTACCTAATCGCTGCTGAGGCTTATGCTCAAAGCAACAATCCGCTTGCAGCAGCTCGTCTAAATGCTCTTCAAAGTGCGCGTGGTGCTTCAAACACTGCCGCTACTATGGATTTCGTGAAAGCGGAGTGGGCTAAGGAGATGATCGGCGAGGGCGTTCGTATGGACTGCTTGAAGCGTTGGGGAGTTGGTTTCTCTGGCCGTGTACCTCAAAATGCAAATACTGTAATGGGAGGTAGCGTTGGTTCTGATTTCGCACTTAAAGTGCTAGAGGCTAACTCTAAGTATGTTACTTGGCCTATTCCACTAGAGAATATGGAAACCAATACTAACTTGATCCAAAACAAGGATTGGTAGAAATTCTAGAGATTGGAATTTAAGGAGCATTCCAAACGCTCCTGATGATTCAAATCCCAATCCTAACCTTTAATTACCTTTAGAGGAGCGACTTATAATTAAGTCGCTCCTCTTTTTTGTATCCTTACCTTTTTGCATAGACTCCTTTTTGTTGCTAGTTCCGGCCAAATATACTACCTTTGTGGGAAGATAAAATATAGAAATAATGGCGATTATTAGAGAACTCAGGGGATTCACACCCAAAATTGGTGAAAGATGTTTTGTGGCTGAAAATGCCGCTATCATTGGCGATTGTACCATAGGCGACGACTGCTCGATTTGGTATAGCGCAGTGCTTAGGGGTGATGTAAATTCAATTATCCTTGGCGATAGAGTGAATATTCAGGATTGCTCGGTGCTCCATACCCTCTATGAGCGTTCGATTACTAAACTAGGAAATGATGTGTCAGTTGGGCACAATGCTACCGTTCACGGGGCGATTATCGAAGATTGTTGTCTTATCGGAATGGGTGCGACTCTGCTGGACAATGTTATTGTCGAGCGTGGAACTATCATAGCTGCTGGTGCGCTAGTGCTCACGGGACAAAAATGCGAACCATTTGCGGTTTATGCGGGAGTGCCTGCAAAAAAGGTCAAGACCCTCACTGCCGAAGAGGTCGAGAATATGATCAAGGCCAATGCTGAAGGCTATCTGATGTATAAAGAATGGTATAAGTAAGAATTCAGATGAATTTTAATGCAATTTCAGAGGAACTATTAAGGCTTTATCGTCACCAGTTTGAGGTTTGCGAGCCCTATCGTCAGTGGTGTGAGCTATTGGGGCGTGTGCCTGCGGCTGTGAGCGATTACAGAGCCATACCTTTTCTGCCAATAGAGTTTTTCCGCACCCATAGAGTATATTCGTCCTCTTGCGGCGAACCGGAGCTTACTTTCACAAGCAGTGGTACTACCGGAGCGGACACCTCGGTGCATTATGTCGCTTCTGCTGGTCGCTACGAGAAAGCTTTTATGGATGGTTTTAAGAAATTTTATGGCAACCCTTCGCAATATTCTATTTTTGCACTTCTTCCAAACTATCTTGAGCGCAGTGGTTCGTCGTTGGTGTATATGGTCAACCATCTGCATTCGTTTAATCCCACAAAAGGCGGTTTTTTCCTAAACGATTTGCAGCTGTTTCACAATGCTTTGCTTGAGGCAAGCTCTAGGGGCGAAAAAATCCTTATTATAGGCGTTACTTTTGCTTTGGTGGATTATGCTCGAGCCCATAAAATCGAGCTGCCCGAGGGAGCGATTGTAATGGAAACGGGTGGTATGAAAGGTCGTGGTAGAGCAATTGAGAGAGAGGAACTTCACGAGCTTCTGAGCGCTAGCTTTTCGGTGCCTGTTGTTCACTCTGAATATGGCATGACGGAATTGCTCTCTCAAGGTTATTCTCAGGGTGAGGGTTTGTTCTCTCCGATTGATAGCCTCGCAGTTGTTGGGCGCTCACTCGAGAATCCTTTAGATGTTTGTTGGGAAGGTGACAGCTCACGTGTGGGCTTGAATATCATAGACCTTGCAAATGAAGACAGCTGCTCGTTTATCGCCACTGGTGATTGGGGGCACGCATACAGTGATGGTACTTTCCGTATAGGTGGACGCATCGAAGGGGAGATTCTTCGGGGGTGCAATATGTTGCAGAATGGATAGGACGCATAGCGTCTTTATGATCTGTTTTAGCAAGTTTGTTGTTCAAGGCGTACGCTATGAGGGCGCTGTCTCTGAAAGAGAGCAGGGCTCCTGCGGTGGGCGCCCTGCTAGTTGTATTGTCTTTTCTATCGCCCCGGTGAGGATGCGTTTCGTCCGCCTAGGACGCATAGCGTTTTATGCGATTTGCCTTTCCCTTATGTGCGCTGTTTCGTCCGCCTAGGACCATAGCGTCTTGTGTGAATTATCTCTACCTTATGTAAGTTTTAGTTTTTATGCTACTGCCCTTCCAGCAGAGCGGTTTCGCTTTGAGCTCAACACGTGGTCTGCTGGAAGGGCAGTACCAAGGAGGTTTTTTTCTTTTTGTTTAACTCATATTGTTATCGTCCGTTCGCACCTTTATTTGGGGGCAGGATAGGCTATGCGGCCGTGGTAGATGGTATTGAGTTTGAATTTCAGAACAGATTTGATCGTTTCTACCTCGGCAAACGAAAGCAGACTGCCGCTAAACTCCCCCTGAGCTATCTGTGAGTCTATAATCTTGTCGACCATTTCCTCCAGGGGTTCTTTTTCATAGGAAGGCAGCGAGCGGCTTGCAGCCTCTACGGCATCGGCCATCATACAAATACTCACTTCTTTTGAGACTGGGCGCTCGCCTGGATAGCGATAGTCGTTTATGTTTATGGTCTGGCCCGTTTCTTGAGCTTGGTTTTGGGCGCGAGAATAGAAATATCTAATGAGTGAATCGCCGTGGTGGCGTTCGATAAAGTCTATAATTACCTGTGGTATGCGCCCTTGTTGGGCGATTGCAACCCCGTCACTCACGTGAGCACGAATAATTTCGGCGCTCTGCTGAGGGTTCAAATCATCGTGAGGATTAAATGTCCCGCTAAGGTTTTCAACAAAGTAGAAAGGGTTTTGCATCTTCCCAATATCATGATACAGAGCACCACAACGAGCAAGAAGAGCATTTGCGCCTATTGCTTTTGCTGCACTCTCGGCTAGGTTGGCGACTTGCACTGAATGTTGAAATGTCCCTGGAGCTTGTTGAGCTAGTTTGAGAAGGATTTTTTGGTTAGTATCTGATAGCTCTAGTAGGGTCACATCAGAGGTGAAACCAAATAATTTCTCTATCAAAAATGTAGTTTGATAGAATCCCAAAAGAAGGAAGTTGGCACCCAAAGCGAAAATTATATCACGCAGGGTGTCTTGTGAGGGAGCACGCAGCTCGAGAGTCTCATATATCACCAAGAGCGACCCTTGGATGATGAAAATCACACCAACTGCCTTAAATAGATTAATTCGATGGTAGAGGTGGCGCATCATCAAAATACCCACCATACCTCCTGCGAAGTTCAGTAAGAAGAATTCAACAGCATCGTCAATAAATACAGAGCATAGCAGCGCGATTGCAATATTGCCCAGTACCGCAATTCTAGTGTTAAAGAAACTCTGAAGATATATAGCTACAATGGGCAAAGGGACAATGTACACCGAGAGAATGGGTAGTTTGTCGCTGAAGGAAACCAAAGCTACCATCACAAAAAACAGGGACCACACAAACAATATCCCTTTGCCTTGTTGAATCAACTCGCCTGTCCAGAACTTAATCATCATCCAGGTGAGAGTCAAAATGCCCAACACCAACGCAAAGCGCGAAAGATACATCATCCACACCCACGAGCTGTGTCCCATGCGGATTTGATATTCATGACTGTAGGAGTCTAGTCGTAGTTTAGCGTCTTTGTCGATGGGTGCACCATTAGCAATGACTATATCTGAGGCACGGATAAAACCGCTATTAGGCGATATATTATCTAGGACTTCTTGCAGAGCCTTCTCGTTGAGTTTGTCGTCGTAGGTGAGGTTTGTCTGTAGTTGGTAGCTCAAAGCTGAGGGCATACCTCGAGAGGATGCAAGTGCTTGCACCTCGTCAAGAGTATTGAGCTCAGAGGCCAAAGTGCTACGGATGGTATTGCCCAAAGCCACACGAACGACCCGATCTGCGTAGCGCTCCTTCTCGGATGATTGAATTATGCCTTTTTGGATAATTCCATACACTAGAGAATCATTGCTGAACATATAAGAAGAGGTGGTGTCCAGTATAAATATGGGCGCATAGAGCTCTTTGGCAGTATTGTGATCGTCCTCCAGCTGCTCGCTGCTCTTGGTCAGGGGGATGTCAAAAGGGGCTATCAGGCTGGGGTGTTCCCATGTGTCGCCAACTGCACTAGGCAGGGTGATGCGTCCGCGTTGGGGCATAACAGCTGTAATGGCAGCCGAGAATAGCAGTAGAAGGAGGATTTTTTTCACTTGTTTTTTTAGCTTAAAAAGTGGATTCTATTTCTCAGGGTTCGCTCGGGCGATTTCTATCATCGCCTTTGCTGATAGTTCCATGATCTCTAGCGAGAGGTATTCATGTTTGCTGTGGAAATTCATGCCGCCCGTGAATATATTAGGACACGGAAGACCCATAAACGAAAGGCGCGCTCCGTCGGTGCCGCCACGAATTGCTTTGATCTTGGGTTTTAGCCCCACTCTTTCCACTGCTTTTAGCGCGCGCTCGACTATTCCCATGTTCTGTTCTAGAACCTCACGCATATTGCGATATTGCTCGGTGGTGGTGATAGTGGTTGAATTAGGGTATTTCTTGTTTATCTCGCTCTTGATGGCCTCAAATGTGTGGAGGCGGTGGGCGAAGATAGTTGCGTCGTGGTCACGCACGATATAGCTCATCTTTGCGCTATTGACATCGCCCGAGAGAGAGATTAGGTGGTAGAAACCCTCGTAGCCGCTTGTGAAAACAGGGCGTTCGAGCGAGGGTAGCATGCTGTGGATCTCGTGGGCGAGTTCGAGCGCATTGACCATCTTGTCTTTGGCATAGCCTGGATGGATGTTGGCTCCTGTTATCTCTACCACTACTGAGGCAGCATTAAAATTCTCATATTCCACCAAGCCAACACCGCCACTATCAAGAGTGTAGGCAAACTCGGCACCAAATTTTTCGACATCAAAATGGTTTACGCCACGCCCTATCTCTTCGTCGCAAGTGAAAGCAATACGAATCTTTCCGTGTTTCACCTCAGGGTGTTCTAGTAGGTATCTCGAGGCTGTGACAATTGCCGCCACGCCTGCTTTATCGTCTGCTCCAAGAAGAGTGTCGCCCGAGGAAGTAATCACGGTGTGACCCTTGAATTCCTCCATCTCTGGGTAGTCATTAGGCGAAATCACGCCATGGGGCAGGACTATATCACCACCCGAGTAGTTTTCGTGGATCAGAGGTTTGACATCGGCCGTTGGAGAATCGGGCGAGGTGTCTACGTGTGCCATAAAACCTATGGTTGGTTCATTCTCATAGCCCTCGCTGGCGGGGATAGTGGCGGTTAGATAGCTAAACTCGTCCATCTCTACATCATGCAGACCAATTTGTTTTAGCTCTTCCATTAGGGCTAGATTGAACTGAGTTTGAGTTGGGGTCGATGGAAACACGCTTGCCTTTGGGTCGGCGCCAGTGTCAATTTTGGCATAGCGCAAAAAGCGCTCTAGTATTTCGTTTTTCATTGTCTTATCTTGTGTTGGATACTTGCCTAAGGTTAGGTTGTATATAAAATTATATATTGCGTTCTATTTTACCACGAATAATATATAATTGAATGATATTATCCAGTGGAATTGTGGTGTCGTCAAATTCGGGATTTATGGATTTGAGAGTAATCAGCTCGGGGGAGTCGCTACGGCGTAGGATCTTCACGGTTTCATAGTAATCTGCTCCGTTTTTAATCATACACAAATACGCCTCGCCATACATTATAATATCTTTGCTATAGACCCTCTGGCATGCGACTATATCTCCAGGATTGTAGCGAGGCGACATGCTCTCGCCATAGATGGGGCGATAGAAACTGCAATCGTTGAGAGGCTCGATGTTGATAAAATACTCAGCTTCAAGGCTATCCATGTCGCTGTGTGACTCAAGTAGTGAGCCAGTTACGGGTTTGGCGTAGAAGGGGATACCCTTTGCTGAGTTGTCACTTTGGTTGATCTCGAAGATCTTGTTTTTAGGTTTTGCGGCAGCTGGGGCGTTGCCGTATTCAATGATCTTACGCTGGGTTTCATCCAGATTTTCGGGTAGCGAAGAGGGGATGGTCGGGTTGCTTCGACCTATAAATATATCACCCTCGCCATTGTTTAGCCAAGCGGGATTAACGCCAAGTTTTTCAATTAAAACCTGTTTATTGCGATCAATGAGTAAAATTTTATCATTTTCTATAAGAGATATTGTGTTTTGTTTAACACGCAATATATCAGCAAGTTGGCTTTGGGTAATGCCGAGGTATTTCCTGATTTGAACAAGTTTATTCATAATATTATCATCAAACTATTTGCATATATCATTAAATGATATTATCTTTGTGTTGTAATATTAAAACAAAAGCTACATGTATCATTCAATCATTATATGCGAAGATACAAACTTTTGATTTGATGGGCAAATAATTTAAGAAAATAACTTCTCCTTGCTCTGTGTCCATAAAACAAGAGGGGGAATAAACACACAAAACACCATGCAAAGCGAGCAGATTTTTCAGTGGGTCGAGCAGACCCTACGTGAGGTGGTCGAAAGCTATTGGCAGAGCTATAATCAGGGTGACAGTAAAGCGCTAGCATCCATCGCTTCGGTGTGTGATGTGGGGATTAAACTAGCCTCGGCTATCGATAAATCACCCCCTGAGCAAAGCGAAAGCGAAGGCCCGCAAAAGCCGAAAAATGCACAGCTGTTACCCCTTGATAGGCTGTCGCCTCAGACCCTTTCTGAGCTGCTCGAAATTTTGCAACAAGTAGATATTCAAAACCGCAATACTATTCAGGAATGACCCAAAAAGACACTAAACTTCTCACCATAGATCCCACAGATGTTAGAAATGCGTTGGCAAGGAAAGACTTTATCAGTTTTGCCACAGCCATCGATCCTAATATTTCTCTTACTCCCTTCCATCGCTCTTATTATGCAGTTTTGGATGCTTTTGCTCGAGGCGACATCCGAAGAATAATGATCTCTATCCCACCTCAGCATGGCAAATCCTTTGCGGCCTCGCGTCTATTGCCAGCCTATATGTTGGGGTGTGATCCTTCACTGCGCATCGCCTTGAGTAGCTACTCCTTTGCTTTGGCTCGAAAGTTTGGTCAAGGGGTGCGAGGGGTGATAGGCTCGCAGCAGTATGCCGAGATTTTCCCTCAGACCTATCTTAAGGGGGCGAATGGCAGTTCAAAAAACTCATCGGCGCTGCTCACTGCCGAGGAGTTTGATTGTGTGGGTCAAGCAGGTGGAATGAAGCTAGTGGGCAGGGAATGTTCGCTCACTGGAAACAGGGTGGATGTGATGATCCTAGACGACCTCTATAAAGACGCACTGGAGGCAAATTCACCAACAGTGCGTGAAAATACTTGGGAGTGGTATACATCAGTGGTGCGCACCCGTATGCACAATCTCTCTCAAGAGATAGTGGTCTTTACTCGTTGGCATCAAGCCGATTTGATAGGGCGCATCTCCCAACACGAGAGAGTTGTGGAGATCTCCTCTCTCGATGAGTTAAAGGGCTTATCGCCTCGGGTGTGGGTGAAGATTAATTTTGAGGCGATCAAGGAAAGTCCAGCGACAAGCCTTGATCCTCGAGCGCAGGGCGAGCCACTTTGGCCCGAGCGCCATTCGTTGGAGTTGCTCAAAGAGCGCAGAGAGATAGACTCTAAGGTCTTTGATGCTCTCTATCAGGGTAACCCTCAATCGCGAGAGGGTCTGCTCTATGGTGAGTTTGCCACCTATCAAAGCCTGCCGCAAGATCCAGTTGCGATAGCCGCTCAAGTGGATACGGCCGACACGGGAGGTGATTTTCTATGTGGGATTGCCTATCATCTCGACAGGGAGGGTTTTGTTTATGTGGTGGAGGTAGTCTATAGCGATGCCCCTATGGAGGTGACTGAGACCCAAGTGGCGCAGATGATAGAGCGTTGTGGCGTGACTCGGGCGCATTTTGAGAGTAATAATGGTGGGCGTGGTTTTGCTCGCAGCGTGAGCTCTCATCTGGAGCGCAAAGGCAAGAGGGCTCAGATTATCACCTATCATCAAAGCCACTCAAAGGAGGCTCGCATACTCTCGAACTCTACCGCAGTGATGCGATGTGTGAGGATGCCTCAAGACTGGATGGAGCGTTGGCCACGCTTTGCCTCAGATCTGACGGACTTTAAAATTAATTTTAAGTCCAACCTCCACGACGACGCCCCCGACGCCCTTACTTCCATCATTGAGCAGCTGGAGGATTCGAAAGGGAGGACTAAGCGCATTGGTTCGTTGAGTTTTATTTCACGCTAGATTTTTGAAAATGCGCTCTTGCTTATTGCAAGGAAAACAAAAGTTAAACATTTAAAACAAAAACACTCAAACTAACTCATGAAAAATCAAAGAGAGAATCTATCTGAAATTAGTATGCTGGGCTATATTGCTACACATTTTGCCAAGGGAGGGACTCCTCGCTCCCTGCGCTATGATCTTGGAACCTATCGGCGGGCAGCCTCTATGCTCGATAGCGGTGAGCTCTCGGCGGATATGTTTGTGATGATCTCCTTTGCGGTGATCACCCGCATAAAGAGGCATCCCGTGTGTCGACGTTTGATGAGTGAGTATCTCGATGTCTTCCATAGAGATTAGAGCCTTTTGGTGGGAGCACAAGTTCCATGTCGCATTAGAAACTATTGAAAAAAAATATCTAAAAAAAAATGAAAGAAACTATTAAAATTAACTCATCATCGCCCCATGTGGCTGTTATCGATGTGCAGGGGATTATAGGGGTGGAGGAGGCTTTGCAATTTTCTGAAAATTCGCAGAGTGTTGCCACTTATGATGCTCTTGGCGAAAGACTCGAGCAAATCAAAAACCTGAAAGTCGAACATATTCGAGTGAACATCCGCTCCTGTGGTGGGAGTCTGAGCGACGCTTTGCTGATTCATGATGCACTCTCAGAGTGTGGAGCAACCATTGAAACTCATTGCTATGGCTATGTTGCTTCGGCAGCAACTGTTATAGCCCAAGCGGCTAGTGCTCAGTGTCGCTTTGTGAGTAGTTCGTCGCTCTACTTGATCCACAATTCTAGCGCAGCTGTTGAGGGTAATAGCTCTCTTGTGAGATCAAAAGCTGAACTCTTGGAAAAAAGCGATAGAGCAGTGGCGGAGCTATATGCCTCACGTTCGGGTCGTCCCGTTGAGAGCTTTGTGGAGCTTATGGCAAGCGATCAGGGCAGGGGGATCTGGCTCACTGCATCCGAGGCCCTCGACTATGGATTGGCGGACAGTGTGGAGCAAGTGGGTGCTCTTAAGAAACTCGGTCAAGGGGTTAGAAATCTTATTTCTCGCTTTTCGCCTCAAGGCGGAGTATCAGTTCGTAAGGATGCTTATGCAAAAGGTCGAACCTCTGTTGAGGGTGCTTCTGTTAAAAGAATCTCAAAAGAGGATGTTCTCTTAGAGGGGGTTGAGGTTTCTGCCTCGGGGCATTACGCTTTAGAGGAGCAAACCCTAAAGCGTGATGATTTGCGAGCGACAGTGAAAGCTAGCACGACCTGCCCCGTGGAAGATCCTTGTGTTTTGCCGGATTCTTCGCTCGCAATTGGCGATGGTTCTTTGGGCGGCAATCGCAGGGCGTACAGCGATGATCTCTCAAAATTCTGTTAAGAGTAGCAGGGGTTTGTTAGCGGTGCTTGGCCGTTAAATGACGGCCCGTTCGACTCGCGCTTATCAACAACCAACATCATTTATCGACAAATTATCAACCTTATCAACAGGTGGATGGTTTAGATTGTGGGGATTTGAACTTCTGTCTTGTCGACAGTTTATCAACATCTCTTGGGTGAATTATGCCCATATTTCAAAGCTTGTCAATAGCTTGTTGATAACTTATCAACAACTTATCAACAGGTGGTGATGATATGTTGGATATTCAAAAAGGCTCTTGTAGGGCTGTTTCGACATGATTTCCACAGTTTATCATCAATGAGAGCTGTTCGGCCAACAACTTACTGACGAGTTATCGACAGTTTGTCAACAGTTAACCGTTTATCGACAACTTATCAACAATTATTAAAACAATGTATCTGCAAAAAGCAGGTTATCAACAAAATTAAAACAAAAAAACTATGAGTAAGATTATTGAAAATCCAAAAAACTACACTGGCGAAGATCTTTCGCAAATCTTCTTTCGTCCTATCCTTGGCGCCTCTAGCACTGCAGATATGGGCATTAGAATCCTCTATAATATGCCTGTGCCCACTACCATTGGGTTGTGGAGCGGTAAAAATGACATCCTAACCAAATACACCAAGGGTTGGAATGGTAGCAATTCGTCGACAAAGTTTTCGAAAACCCTCGAACTTAAGAAGGTGAAAGCAGAGATGAGCTATTCGGCTTCTGATTATTTCTCTATGGTCTATGAAAAGGTTACTGGCTCGCCTGATGTGAATCTCTCGGATCTTTCGGGAACAGAGCTAGAGGCTGCTGAGACCGCTATTTTCAAGGAGTCGATAGCCGAGTCGCTGCGTGCAACTTTTTGGCTAGGTGATTCGGCTCGTGCCGCTGGCTTTAATACCTTCGATGGCATTATCAAGCGTGTGAAATCGGATGTTGGCGACACTGAGGCTGACGTTAAAAAAGTGGCTACCCTCTCTATGGCAACCGCCGACAATGGTGAGAAGTTGCTAAAAGCCCTATGGGATGCAGCTCCAGCGAAACTCAAAGCCATCAAGGGCGAAGGCAATCTGGCTTTCTATGTAACGGGCGATGTGATCGAGAACTACGAAAACACGCTTTACAGCGGTAGCAACGATGTGGCTCGTGAGGCGCGTATTAATGGCATCGGAGAGTTGACCTATCGTGGTATTCCGGTGATCGATATGGGTGTCGATAACTATGTTGATTCGTTGAGTGATGTCTCGGGTACCTTTGCGATTCTCACCGACAAACGCAACTTGACTTTGGCTGTCAATACTCGTGATTTGCCTGGCTCTCAAGTGGCAATGTGGTATAACCCAGATGAATTGGAGAATCGCCAAAGAGCGACCTTCCTAGCGGCGGCAGATTATTTGCTTCCTGAGTTGATCGTTGCCTCTTTCTAGGGTGAGCGACAATAAATCTTAAAAGGGAGAGAGAGGGTGTGAAATCTCTCTCTCCCATTTTTTTCTAAAGAAATAAAGACAATGAAAAATACGTGTATAAAAATGAGCCAACGCCGCCCTTTGTTTCCTCTGTTGAGCTTCGGGGAAGCTCCCACCCAAAAGGTCAAGAGCGTGTGGAAGTGGGGATCGGACAATCTATTGCCTGAGGCTTTGATGGCTTTATCTCGTTCCTCGACCATCCATCGCCGCATCCTCAACGACAAGGCGAACTATATCGCAGGGCGTGGTTTCAACTATGACGAGGGGCAGACCTCCCTAGGGGAGTTTATCGCCAAAGCAAACGGGCAGGGGCAGAGTCTTAGGGAGATTATCGAGAGGGTAGCTTTCGATAAATCGCTCTTTGGAAATGCTTTCTTGGAGGTGGTAACAGATCCTCAAAGAAATTTTGTGAGCCTCTATCATCAAGATGCCTCACGCTGTCGCCTATCGCGAGAGAGCTCCCATGTGATTCTTCATCACAACTGGCGTCGTTTTTCCCAAGACCAAGCGGTGGTGTTGCCCTTGTATCCACACTTTGAACCTCAAGGGGATGGAACCCTGCGCTGTATTATCCACTACAAAGACTACGAACCTTCGTTTTCTCACTACGGTGTGCCAAAATACATCAGCGCAATCCAAGCCGCTACCATAGCCTATAAGACCGATAGATGGAATGTCTCGCGCCTTGAGAACTCCTTCCAACCCTCGGGAGTGATGGTGCTTGATGGTCAGGTCGATTCGCCCGAGGAGGCTGAAGATATTGCGATGATAGCCGAGCGTAAATTTGCTGGAAAACCCGGACAGGTGATGTTTATGGTTAAAAATGGCATAGATGGCGACACTACCAAGTTTGTGCCCTTTGCTCAGGGGAATGACGGAGATTGGCAGAGCCTCCACTCTCAGGCGATGGGCGATGTGATTGTGGCGCACTCGTGGTTTCGAACCCTAAGTGGTATTGAATACTCGACGGGTTTCTCCTCTGATCGCATACAATATGAGTTTGGTATTGCGATGAATCTAATCATTGGCTCCGAACAGCGCTCTATTATGGAACCCCTGAAGGAAGTGCTTGAAG
>CAYJLL010000019.1:0-14815 GCA_964370955.1 uncultured Rikenellaceae bacterium
ACTACTACGTTTTCGATCGAAGCATCAAGGAAGTCTTGCACACTCATCAGGTCAGCAAAATCAAGTCCTCTTGGAAGTTCTGCTCGGATTTGTTCCATCAGCGCATCGATCTGCGTGATAATTTCGGTTGCATTCGAACCCGAGGTCTGCGAGATCATAGCCACCGTACCAGGTTTGCCATTAACTTCACCACTAAAATCGTAGCTCATCAGACCCAACTCCACATCTGCCACATCCTTTAGGCGAAGAACTTCACCATTTGGAAGCGACTGAATAACCATATCCTCAAAGCCCGCCTCGTCTTCGTAGCGACCTTTATATTTTAGAACATACTGGAAAGAGTTATCGCCATTGGCTCCAAGGGTACCCGTTGGATACTCAACGTTCTGCTCACCCAAAATCGAGGTGATATCCGAAGGCATCAAAGAATACTGAGCCATCTTAGCAGGGTCAAGCCAAATACGCAGTGCATAGTCCGAACCCATCACATTAACCTCACCCACACCCGAGATACGAGCAATCTGAGGTACAACGTTAATCTTAAAATAGTTAGAGATAAACTCTCTATCGAAACTAGCATCAGGGCTATAAAGTGCAATCACTTTAAGGTTTGAGGACTGACGCTTGTCAACCTTCACACCCGAACGAGTAACCTCAGCAGGTAGCAGACCTTGGGCAGTTGCCACACGGTTCTGAACGTTTACAGCCGCCATATCTGGATCGGTGCCCTGTTTGAAATATACTGTAACATTCGCCATACCCGCATTGGAAGATGATGAAGTCATGTGGGTCATATTCTCCACACCATTTATCGCCTCCTCAAGGGGTACTACCACACTTTTTTGTACAGTCTCGGCATTGGCTCCCGTGTAGGATGCGCTCACAGAAATGGTCGGAGGCGCAATCTCGGGAAATTGTTCTAGTGGGAGCAGTGCGAGGCCAATAACCCCCACAAACATCACCACCACAGAAATCACCATCGAGAGGATGGGTCTGTCTATAAATTTTCTAATATTCATTTTGTTCTCTTGTCTTAAAACTGGTCAAAATACTCTCTTACACTTACTCTGCCTTTGCAGCTTGAGCCGCCGCAGCCGCAGCCGCTGCCGCCGCCTTGCCATCGATTGGAGTTCCCTCGCGAACCAAGCCTGCACCATCAGCAATAATCTCATCACCCACGCTCAATCCATTCTCAACAATATAAGAAACACCATCGCTATTCTCGAAAACTTGAATCTCTTGCGAGGCTGCTTTACCATCTACGACTTTATAGACAAAGATCTTATTCTGCAACTCGAAAGTCGCAACCTTAGGAATCACAATAGCATCTTTGTGCTCAGATGTGATAACCACACGTCCGGTACCACCATTGCGGATGATGTTGTTTGGATTCTCAAATACCGCACGAAGTTGGATTGCTCCAGTTGAGGGATTGATAGTTCCACTGATTGCATCGATCACACCTTTTCTATCATACATGCTACCATCTGCTAGCATCAATGAAATATTTGGCATACTAGCCATAATGCTATCCATAGAACCCTTCTCACGCAACATCTCTAGGATCTGAATCTCAGTCAATGAGAAATAAGCGAAGATATTCTTATCGTCTGCCACACTCACTAGTGGTTCGGCAATCGTAGAGCTAACCAAAGCTCCCACACGATAAGGAATCATGCTCGCTACACCGCTCACGGGGCTTTTCACCTCTGTGTAAGACAGGTTGTTTTGTGCGGTCAATAGTTGTGCTTTTGCTTGAGATAGCATTGCCTGAGCAGAGCTTAGGGCGATTTGTGCACTCTTCACATCAAACTCCGCAACAACATTCTCTTTGAAAAGTTCACGGCGGCTATCAAGGTTCAATTCTGCTGTCTCGACTTGTGCCTGAGCGCTCTGAACGTTTGCTTTGGCAGTTGCAACTGCTGCACGATAAGGAACTTGGTCTATCACAAAAAGAGTTTGGCCTTTTTTAACTGGCGCACCCTCTTGGATTTTGATAGCGGTAATCACACCACCCACCTGAGGGCGAATTTCAACAAATTGCTGCCCCTCTAGGGATGCTGCATATTGATTGTCTACGCTTTTGTCGCTTAGACTAACTTTCATAGTCTTGTAGGTTTTGGCTGGCGGCTGTTGTGGGGTACGAGAGCACGACACAGCAAAAGCCATCCCCAAAAGAGAGAGCGAAAGGAATGATAGTTTCTTGATACTTTTCATCGATTTTCTGGTTATTTTTAAATTTATTATTATTTCTTAAGTGATAAGGAAGTACAAAGTTACAATAATTTGCAACTCCACACAAAGCCAACACTATATTTTAGTTGTTAATAACATAATTTTAATGGCGAACTGCATTTTTATGTTCGTTTCTGTTGCAATTCCTTGCTCAATAGCCTACCTTTGTGGATGGATATGATGAATGAAAAGAAAATACTTCGCTACATTGACCTTGGGTTTTATCTAGTGGTTTTACCACTGATAATTTTACTGCTACCAATGAATCGCTTGATGATGTATGACAAATACTTCTTGGGGGCGGTTTTATTCTATTTTTGTGCGAGTTACTACATTAACAAACGTATAAATATCCCTGTGCTGCTTTTCAAAAAACGTTTTTCTAAGGCGTTTGTTGCAGTGGGATTAATGATGGGCTTGACTCTGCTGCTCTATGTCATCCCTCTGGGACAAAATACAATGACTCAGGATATTGACTTGGAGGTACAAGAGCGCATTAGGGTTTTCACTATTTGGCTTATTTTTTCGATCAGCCTAACTGTTGGACTGATGACAGGAATGGCTAGTGAGCTATATCGACAAATGATTAAACGACAGGCAATCGAGAGCGAAAAAACTAAGGCCGAACTAGCCATCTACAAAGCGCAAATCAATCCTCACTTTCTTTTCAACACCCTCAACACTCTCTACAGTTTGGTTTTAAGCCACTCCGATAAAACCGAAGAGGCGTTTATCAAATTCACCGACACCCTCAAATACGTATATTCGGATGCAAATGCCGACATGCTGCCTCTGGAGAGAGAGCTGAATTACATAAAAAACTACATAGAGTTGCAAAAACTGCGCCTGAGTGAGCGAACAAAGGTTAATTTTCACTGCCATATCGATAATCCTCGTGCACGGATTGCGCCAATGATTTTCATCACATACATTGAAAATGCCTTCAAATATGGGGTTTCGGCAACATAACCAAGTGAGATTTCCATAAGTTTAACATTGGAAAACAATCAACTCACTTTCTCAACTCTTAACACCATCTTCGATCACACGATCTCAGATTCAACGGGCATAGGCATAAACAACACCCGTAAGCGTCTTGAACTACTCTACCCTAATTCTTATAATTTAGAGATTGCATCTAACAGAGAAACAAAACAATTTTACACAAAACTAAGCATTTCCCTATGAGAGCAGTTGCCATAGATGACGAACCGCTAGCACTGGCGGTCATTGAAAATTTTGCTCAAAGGCTTGGCGGAATCGATCTTAAGACCTTTGCAAATCCCATGCAAGGAATAGATTTCATCAAGGAGTCTCGCCCTGAATTAGTATTTTTGGATATCCAGATGAACGAAATATCGGGATTAGAGCTTGCAAAAGAACTCCCCATTGGCACTCTATTGGTGTTCACCACTGCCCACGCAAGCTACGCTCTAGAGGGTTTTGAGCTGAATGCCATGGATTTTCTTCACAAACCGTTCTCCTATGAACGTTTTATGAAAACCGCAGATAAAGCACGACACATTATAATGCTCCGTCAGAGTCTAACCCACTCCTCTGCCCTAGAAAACAGCATCACTGTGAAAGTTGAATACAAAAACACGAGCGTCAATATCGCAATGATTCGCTACATCGAGGCTATGGACAATTACGTAAAGATTCACATGGTAGACGGGGGTACTATAATGCCCCAAATTAGCATCAAAGGTATTATGGAATTGCTCCCAAGCAGAGATTTTATTCGCATCCACCGCTCGTGGGTGGTCAATCGCTCGCGCATAGTGTCATTCTCGAGCAAAGAGCTAATTGTCAATGGCGCTCAACCCACAAAACTTAGCGTGGGGCGTTCCTATGCCAAAGATCTAATAGAGAGGATGCAAAAAAACTAGAAATAATGCTAAACAATCACGCAATAACCATCCTAGGGATCGCTCGTGCTTCGATGAGCCCCTCTCTAAAATCCACTCTTTGGCTGCTCAGGATGATAATTCCAATCACGCTATTTGTCGGTGTAATGGACTACTATGGACTGCTGGAAGTAATATCTGGCTTTACCGCCCCACTTTTCGAGATGCTGGGCTTGCCCGCTCAGGCAGCTCTGGTGTTTATCACCTCCTCCCTCACCAGTATCTATTCGGCAATAGCTGTAATGGGAATACTTGATTTAGGTCTACGTGAGGTGACCATTCTCGCCTCGATGTGTTTGATTTCGCACAATCTAATTGTCGAGGGAGTCATTCAAGCAAAATCGGGTGCTTCGTTCTGGAGAATGACGCTTATCAGGGTGGTGTTTGCATTGGTATGTGGTTTTCTTTTAAATCTTTTGATGCCGATGTACTCAGAGAGCGCAATGGCAATTAGCACAACTAATGCTAAGATGGAGAGTTTGTGGGATGCCATTGAGAACTGGGGTGTCAATGCAGCATGGCTCGCCTTGCAGATTCTAGTGATAGTCTACCTGCTAACGGTGCTACAAGGTGCTCTCAGAGAGTTTAAAATCATTGGACTAATCACACGCTACCTCACTCCCTTGATGCTTGTGATGGGCTTGCCGCGATCCACTGCTTTTTTGTGGGTGCTTGCCAACACCCTGGGGCTTGCCTATGGAGGAGCATTGATTGTTCAGGAGATCCAAAGCGGTGGTATCTCTAAAAAAGATGCAGCGCTTTTCAATACCAGCGTTGCTAGTACTCACAGCCTACTGGAAGATACTTTATTGTTTATTGCTATAGGAGTTGGCCTGTGGTGGTTAGTGTTACCTAGGCTTGTTTTTTCGATTGGGTCAGTTTGGGTTCAGCGATTTTTTGTAGAGCGTAGAATAGCAAATACCCCACCTCGGAGTATAAATTCATACATACCATGCACACAAGAACCAAAGGAACTAGATAAAGCGTAGCTTGGGATCTACGTCTTTTCAAACTAAACATTGCGTCTCATTACAAATCCTTTGATGGTTTAATTTGCACCTATAAACTAGAGTATGAATTGTGGGCACAATTACAGAAAACAGAATTTATACTTAATTCTGCTGAAAGTACTAAGAGAAAACAAACTTAGCGAATCTTAAACCAAAAATCATTATCTTTGCAAAAAATTAACTCTAACTACTTTATTCTCACACAAAGTAAGCACAAAATTCAACTATGAAAAAGCACTTATTTTTAAGTATCGTTTTACTAATTAGTCTTGGGCTAGAGAGCGCTTATGCTCAATTCAATCAAAGACTCACACCCACAAAGCAGAACACTATTGACAGCGTGAGGGTCGCCAACACCCCCGAAGTTGAAATGACCATCTACAGCGAGGCCTATCAAAGATATCTTAAGAGTGTGCAATTTAAAGAGCGCAATAAGATCACCATTAAAAACACTGGTATTTCGCTCAACCAAGCCTCATTGACCAACTGGGCTGCGGGAGGAGAAAATTCATTCTCAGCTCGTTTCACAGCCGACATTACCCACACTTACACGAATCAGGGAGATTTCTCTGTGTCATCCATATTTCAGAGTGCTCTGAGCTTGGTGCAAAGTGAAGATGATTTTCGCAAGAGTGAAGACTGGTGGAAAATCAATATCAAACCAAGTTGGAAAGTAAGCAATAAATGGAGTTTCTCGGGTGACCTTCTATTGAATAGCCAATTTGCATCATCTTTTTCGGAAGCAGCAGACGGGAGTGCCAATCTTATCTCGACTTTCTTTGCTCCGGCAACTCTAAACATCTCGGCGGGTTTCACTTTCCTGGATCATCGCAATGCAGGACAGATTAATGAGTCGAAATTTTCACTCTATCTATCTCCTGCAGCAGGAAACCTAAGGATGGTGCTCAACGAGACTCTATCTGAGGCTGGAGCCTTTGGTGTAGAAAAAGGGAAGAAATTCGAACCTACTTTTGGTATGACATTCCGCGTGGAGTTTTTCAAGAAATTTCTTGAGGGAAAGATGGATTACTACTCTAAATGGGAAACCTACTGGGATTACAAAGTCGAACCAACAATTTGGTGGGAAAACAAAATCAACTTTAGAGTTTCATCCATCATGGGTCTAAACTTCACGGTTATCACCAAATATAACACCAACGACAACCCTCCTTATGTTCAAAGAGGTGGCAATAAGTTCTGGGATTGGTTGCAGATTAACCAGTCGCTTGGATTGACATTCTCACTGAACTACCAATCGAAGGCTCCAACCAAAATAGACGCTATTAATGTTAAGCCGCTTAATAAACGATAATTAAAAACACACATAAAAATAACGAGCGCGATTAGATTTATCTAGTCGCGCTCGTTATTTTTTAGAAACGTTTAACATAACTATGGCAGTAAGGCTCAGTACCCTTTCTATCGTAATAGTCTTGGTGATACTCCTCTGCTGGGTAGAATTCTTTAGCAGCAGTGAGAGCTGTTGCCACATCATAACCTTTATCTTTGAGTTGTTTGATTAGACGCTGAGCTACCTCTTTTTGCTGTGGTGAGTTGTAGAATATTTCCGAACGATATTGTGGTCCAACATCTGGTCCTTGGCGATCAACTTGAGTTGGATCGTGAATCTCGAAAAACAAGCGCGCTAGGGTTTCATAGTCCACCTCCTTTGGATTATAGACCACTCTCACCGCCTCGGCATGCCCTGTTTTGCCAGTTGAAATCTCAACATAAGTCGGATTCTTTGTCTTGCCTCCAATATAGCCCGACTCCACACGAATCACACCCTTTTGTTGCTCCATCAAGTGTTCGACACCCCAGAAACACCCACCTGCAAAAATTGCAGTTTCACTTTGAGGGACAAACTTCATGGAGATGGAATTTACACAATGGCGTGTGTTTTTGTCGGTGAAACCCTCACCCTCAAACACGTGACCTAGATGGGCGTCACATCGGGAGCAGGTAATCTCTATTCGACGACCATCTGCATCGAGAGTTCGGGTGACCGCTCCTTTAATTTCATCGTCAAACGAAGGCCATCCACAACCAGAGTCAAACTTATCGCTCGAGCGATACAAAGGAGCATCGCAACGCTTACAAATATAGGTTCCCGTTTCGTTAAAATCATAGTACTCGCCCGTGAAGGCGCGTTCGGTGCCTTTGTCTTCGATGACAAATTTTTCGGCCGAGGTTAGTTCGTTCATCTTGATATCCTTTTTGTTTTTTGAGTCTTCTCTGCGATTTTTC
The DNA here is from genome assembly GCA_964370955.1 of uncultured Rikenellaceae bacterium. Taxonomy (GTDB): domain Bacteria; phylum Bacteroidota; class Bacteroidia; order Bacteroidales; family Rikenellaceae; genus Mucinivorans. The sequence goes on from CAYJLL010000019.1 coordinate 7,400, forward strand.
TGTGCGAGAGTATCTCCGCAAGATGCTACAGAGAGTGCCACTAAGGCGATAAATATTCTTTTCATAATTTTTTTGGGGGAAGAGATTATGGTTTTGCTCTTTAATACAAAGAACGTACATAATTTGAAGAATATTACTTTTACACCACTCAAATATAACAAACAGTTATCCAGCAATAATCCTTTACATAAGATTTTCTAGCTGTTCCATATCGTCAAAATGGTGACGAACACCTTTGATCTCTTGATAATTTTCATGGCCTTTGCCCGCAACTAATACAATGTCACCACTAGCAGCAAATGCCAAAGACGCTCGAATCGCCTCTGCCCTATCCTCAATCACAAGCACTCTGGCTCGCTGATGCGCTTCAACCCCTGCGAGCATATCATCTAGGATAGCCCGCGGTTCCTCAGAGCGAGGGTTATCGCTAGTTAGAATCACGCGTTCACTACCCTCAACGGCTATGCGAGCCATCACAGGGCGTTTGCTGCTGTCACGATCGCCGCCACATCCCACAACGGTGATGAGTTTGCCACCTCCTTTGAGTTTATTGATGGTCTCGATCACATTACTCAGCGCATCGGGAGTGTGGGCATAGTCCACAATCCCAAGCACCCCTGAGTCTGATCGAATGGTTTGGAAACGCCCTGCAACAGGTCGCAGCAGACTCAAAACACGCAGTGCCTCGTCAGCCTCTACGCCCAACTCAAGCACTGTGGCGTAGATCGCCGAGAGATTATAGGCATTGAAACGCCCGATAAACTGCGTCCAGAGTTGTTGATTATTAATCTCTAGGAGCATCCCATCGAGATGTTCTTCGATTATTTTGCATTTATAGTTTGCTGGTCTCAAAAGCGCATAATCACATTTGCGAGCCTTGGAGTTCTGAAGCATTACCATGCCATTTCTATCGTCAGTATTCACCAAGGCGAATGCCTCAGATGGCAAAGCATCGAAGAAGCCTTTTTTTGCTTTGAGATACTCGGCAAAAGTTTTATGATAGTCCAAATGGTCATGAGTCAGGTTAGTAAACACACCGCCTTTGAAATGCAGGCCTTCGACACGTTTTTGTGCCACTCCGTGCGAACTGACTTCCATAAAACACCACTGACAACCCTCATCGACCATCTCTCGCAACAAACGATTGATGGTGAGCGAATCAGGAGTGGTATGTGATGCCTTGATTTCTCTCTCACCCACTCGATTAACTACCGTTGAGAGTAGGCCTGCTTTTTGTCCTTGGAGCATAAAAAAGTCATAGAGCAGCGTGGCGGTAGTTGTTTTGCCATTTGTTCCCGTCACCCCAACAAGTCCTAGTTCTTTTGATGGATTTCCGTAGTACTCAGCTGCTAAGTGAGCCAAGGCGGTCATTGAATTTTCAACCTGAACATAACAAACATCTACCGCTAGGGTTAAAGGCAAAGTCTCACACACCACAACAGTGGCTCCCAATTCAACTGCCTTTGGAATATAGTTATGCCCGTCGACCTGTGTACCCACAGTGGCCACAAAAAGCGTATGGGGTGCAACATCTCTCGAATCAAAACTTATTCGGTTATAGCCTCTGCATTCACCCTCGATTTTCACGGGGTTCAATATTTTGAAATTGCTATTTATCATTAGGTACCATCATTAATTTTGGACTATTTTAATTTCAACACAACTACGCTCTCGCCCGTTAGGCTGTCTTGCTCTAGGAGTTGCTTTACAATCTGCCCATGTCCCTCGACTCTCACTTTGTGTCCTGATTTTTGCAAGGCCTCCAAAGCATCGCTCAGAGCATAACCACAATAGTCCTCCATCGCCACACTGTCTGATGATGAGGGTTTTGAGGTGGTCGCTACATTTCCTTTGATGCCCATTTGTTTTTCAACAGAGCGCAATTTTTCACTCTGACCATTCTGAGCATTAAGCTCACCTTCGCCCTGCAGGGCAAAAGGATTTTGAGGCTCACGCAATGATTGATCCCAGTTGTAGATATGTTCCATTATTTGCTTAAAAGGAGGTCCCGAAAGCGCCACACCATAGTAGGCCTTGCCTGAACCATAGCGTCGGAAGGTTTGCAGTGCGATCACTATCGAATACTTAGGGTTTTCAGCTGGGAAATATCCAGCCATAGAACCTAGATAATATCTATCGCCTCGTTGATTTCCATAACCGCTACGTCCCATTGCAACTTGCGCCGTTCCAGTCTTGGCAGCAACTCCATAGCGAGGGCTTTTAAGCATTCGCGCTGTACCGTTCTCAACCACTCCAACCAGCGCACGATGCGCATCGTCAATAACATTCTTTGAGGCAATATTTTTTATTAGCGTATCAGGTTTAAATTCCTGCACTTTTTGCCCATCCTCCCACACTTCTTTAACTAGCATGGGGCGCATGAAATTGCCTTTATTAGCAACCGCATTATAGAAGGCCAATGTGTGTAGAGGGGTAATACGCAGGGCATACCCGTAGCTCATCATTGTCACTGTCGTCCCGTCCCATCCCTTTGTTTTGGGGCGGTGCAGGGTTGGCTTTGCAGCTCCCTTTATCTGGAGATTCATATCAGCATCTACTCCCATCTTTGAGAGTAATTCCACAAAGCGACTAGGATTTTTCGCATAATTCTCGGTCACAAGTTTTGCCATACCAATATTAGAGGACACCTCAAAGATACTCTGAAGCGATCTTTTTCCATATCCTCCAGCTTTCGTATCAACCACAGTTGCATAGCCTATTTTTTCACGACCGCCGCCCGCATCGACCATAGTTGATAATTCACAAACATCATCCTCCAATAGCGCCATCAATACCGGCAGTTTGAAAGTCGACCCAGGATCGAGACTCATCCCCACAGCATAATTATAGTCCTCGCGCATTTCACCTGTCTGTTGATCGCGCGTCACATTGGCAATGGCTTTAATCTCGCCAGTTGCAACCTCCATGACCATCGCACAACCCCACATCGCCTCAACAGAATCCACCTGCTCAATCAGTGCTCGTTGAACAATATCCTGAACATCAATATCAATAGTGGTAACGATATTCGAGCCATAGACTGGTTCAATATTGAAGGGACTAGGGATGGGTATCCAAAAATCACCTGAGACCTTCTGCTGAGTTACTACCCCATTCTTACCGCTAAGCTCCTCATCAAATGCGCCCTCTATTCCCACCTTGTAGCCACTACTATTGACAAATCCCAAGGTTCGGGATGCCAATTCGCCATAGGGTCGAGCCCTACGCGCTATTTCACGAGGAATAAATCCACCGACATTGGGTGGCAGATTCAGCAAAGGAAATTCTCGAACTTTGCGCAGTTCCAAATAATTAATCTTTCGAGGATTTAACCTCAGATAGCCACGACGATTTTTGGGTGCATTGACTATCATATCCTTATAGTCATCGGCAGTAGCATCACCGAAAAACTCTGAAAGGCAATAGCAAAGACTATCTATATGCTGATCAAAGAGCGTCGAATCGCTGCCTTCCTTGATTTTTCGAGAGAGGCCCGGAGCGTTAAGGTCCATGCGCAATTCATACTGGGCAGTCGATGTAATCAGAACCCTATAATCATCCGAGAGTATATCACCTCGAGGGGCAATCACTTCTTTATCGTCAAAACTATACTCTAGCGCTTTGGCCGCAAGTTCCTCAGAGCGAGGCCCTAGTTTTTGCCAAAAAAGAGCCAACACACAAAGCACACCAAATAGCACAAACAAAGCCAGAATATAAGTACTCTTGTTTTGTGAGCGTTTTTTTAGTTGTTTGTGCAAATCGTTTTCGGGGGTATCCATCGATTGCTTGGAGGGGTCAGGCACATACAAATCCTGCGCCCTAGCACCATCGTGGTGCTGGGACGCAGAATTGTTTTGATCTGTGTTGTTATAGTTTTTTCTACTTGACATTCTCTTTTATGGGTTGCTCCGAAGGCAGGTGGACCATGGTATTTAGAGTGGTCACAAATATTCCTAGCTCTTGCTCAGAGACTTCGTCTTTAAAGTTAAGAGTAATCTCACGAGTCTCCCCAGGTAGCATATCGAAGTAACCATCTGATGGATTCTCTTGGATTGCTTTAGCTTCAAAGAGCACCGATTTTAGTAGGTTCTTAGCACTGATAGTTGCCACTACTTGTTTGCCATTCTTCTTATAGTCGATTGTGTATTCTGGAGAAGGAAGATTCAGGTCTTTGAAAGGCACAAAGTAGAATATCGAGCGCATAGGCTCACCATCTACCGAACCTTCGGCAACTAGAATGACCTCCTCAGGCTTGGCTTTTTGCCCTTCGCCATACTTCAATAGATCATCTTGGCTTTCGTACAACAGCTCAAGGTTGGCATTATTAGGCACTTTGCCTGTCAAATCACGCTTCCAAAGCTCTTTGCCCGAGAAGTCCATCATTGTTAGTGAACCTGTGAAATCCAAATCTTTTAGTTGGTCATTCAAAACACGTAGCTTGGTCATCTTAGAAGAATCGATAGCCTCAAAGCTAAGGATAGTTGGCGCAAAGCTGCGACGAGCATAGAATTGAAGAGCTTTCCAACGCATCTCAGAATCCAAAGAACTCCACGATGCCACAGGCCAACAGTCATTTAGCTGCCAGTACAGAGATCCCATAGTCCAAGGGCGCTTACCGCGGTGTCCCTCCATTGCAATCTTGATACCTTCGGCTTGAAGAATTTGTGTTAGGTAAACATAGCGACGGAAATCGTCCTTCAACAAAGGAAGGTCACGAACCATATATTCCTCAATTACTCGGTAGCCTTTAGGGTTCTTTTGGTGGATAACCATAGCCTCGCTGTAGAGTTTCATATCCTCCTCTCCGAAATACTCACGGTAGGTGTCGTAGCAAGCCAACGACTGGAATCCATACTCGTTAGAGAAACGACCTGGTTTGTCTTTATACACAGAGAAAGGTTCCTCATCGTGGAACACCCCCCAGTAGTGAACATCGCCCTCAACCTGTGAGCGTGGGTTGCCACGGCCATAGGTAGGAGATGATGGGTGATAGTAACGAGTAGTGTCTTCGACTGCTAGCACCTCAGGAATTAGCTCATAGAACAAAGCACGCATACCTTTATAGATTTCGTCTTGCTCTTTTTCACTCCATCCGTAGGCTTTCTGGTAGCCCCAGTGGTGCCACAGCTCGGTGATCTCGTTGTTACCACACCAAATCGCAAGAGCTGGGTGGTTACGCACACGGCGGATATTATCAACCGCTTCTTTTTCGATAGATGCAAAGAATTCAGGATTCCAAGGATAAAGCGAGCACCCGAAAGTGAAGTCCTGCCAGATCATAATACCATTCTTATCGCATAGGTCATAGAACTCATCATCCTCGTAGATTCCTCCACCCCACACACGAAGCATATTCATGTTCGACTCCTTAGTCACACGCACCACATCAGCATAACGCTCCGCAGTCACTCGAGGCAAGAAGTTGTCATGTGGGATATAGTTTGCACCTTTAGCAAAAATAGGCACACCGTTCACCTCGAAGTAGAAACCAACGCCATCGCCAACGCTATCAGGTTCTTGCACCAAACGAATGGTACGAACTCCAATATTTTCATTCTTTTGGTCGTATTTGATTTTGCCATCCTCCGACAAAACAACTGCACGCATAGCATACAAATTAGGCTCACCAGCACCATTAGGCCACCAAAGTTTAGGGTTTTGGATCTCGAAAGGCAGAGTTACTTTATTATCCGAACCTTTCTTTAGCGCAACTGGGCTTTGAGCGTAGAGAGTACCTGCCTCATCCACGATCATAACCTGAGCGTTTTCGTCTTTAGCAGCATCGATATTCACATGGAAATCGAAAGTTGCAAGCTCTGCGCTTTGGCTCTTTTGGATATACTGAGTATTGTTAATGCGAGCATTATCATAGCCCACAAGCTCAACATCGCGCCACACGCCAGCAGTCACATAGCGAGGACCCCAGTCCCAACCAAACGAATAGGGAGCTTTACGAGTGAAAACCGAAGTCTTCCAAGGCTCGCCCTTGTCGTTGTCCGCAGGTAGTTTCACTGGCCACGCAGCTGCCATTGGTTCAGCAATTGTATAGGCTGGATGGAAAACAATGCGTAGGGTATTTTCGCCCTCTTTTAGGACATCATTCATTGCCACATTCCATGTGCGAAACATATTATCAGCCTTCAAGACCAATTCTTCGTTCACATACACATCGGCGTAGGTGTCAAGTCCTTTGAATACCAATTCTTTCACCCCTGCCTGTGCGATGTTGGCATCGGGAGTAAAGGTAGTTTTGTATTCCCATGTTTTCTTCTCTATCCATTGAAGACGTGGTTCGGCGGTTGCACCAAAGGGTTCTTCAATTTTATCATTAGCAATCAAATCTGTGTGAACCACACCAGGGACAGTTGCCGCCATCCAATCTTCGGTTGAATTGTCACGGAAAGACCACCCGCTATGAAGCTGTTGCTTTTGGTAGGTCGCAGGCTCTTCGAGCATTTGTTTTGGGCTAGTACCACACCCCCCCATTAGGAGCGATGCGAGAGATAGGAGTAAGAGTTTTTTCATAAAAAAGGGTTTATTTTTAGTCATTTATCGCCCAAAATTACGAAAAAATATTTAATTTCGTGCCCAACTAACAACCAAAACTAAATAAAATGAGATTTTTTTCCATTCTTCTTCTCTCTCTCACTTTGAGCTTTGGAGCTCTAGCAGGCGAGACTCAAAAAAACACTAACAAACAACAAACCAAAGAGATAACTCCTAGCAAAGCTCGCTTTTGGACATGGGTGAGCTACTCAGACAAACGCGATTGGGACGCATATTTTACGGAACTCAAACGAGTGGGACTCGATGGCATTTTGATGTCATCTGGAATTGAGGGTTACAAAAAAGTAATTCCTATCGCCCAAAAATACGGCATCGAAGTTCAGGCTTGGCTTTGGGTGATGAACAATGGCGGAATCGCCAACGAGCACCCAGAGTGGCTGGACTACAACGCACTTGGTCACAGTCTAAAAGATTCGATGGCCTATGTTGGTTACTACAAGTTCCTCAACCCCATCATCCCGGGGGTGCGAGAGAAGATTGCCACTAACTTCCACAATATAGCCAAAATCGAGGGGCTTTCGGGCGTTTCGTTCGATTATTGCCGCTATGTTGACGCCATCCTGCCCTACCATCTTTGGGGTTCGTATGGTATCGTACAAGACAAGATCTACCCAAAATGGGACTACGGCTACCACCCTGAGATGGTCGAGGCTTTTATCGACAAACATGGCTACGATCCTCGTGAGCTGGTGGACACAACCCCAGGGGCTGCTGCACCAGAGGATAAAAAATGGTTGAAGTTCCGCCTTGAGACCCTAAACACATTGGTGGACAGCATTGCAACTCTTATTCATAGCGAGGGTAAACTTTTCACCGCATCGCCTTTCCCAACACCCGAAATGTCTAAAC
>CAYJLL010000020.1:0-14756 GCA_964370955.1 uncultured Rikenellaceae bacterium
CGCGATCTTGCAGAGGGGGGCCATATTGCGGGCGACCCTAAAGAGCGTGCCAAATCGCTTACATCTCGAGCCGATGGCGACACCATCAAAGCTGGCTATTTTGTTTTGGAGAAAGGTTTTACGGCTCGCCAGATAGTAAACACCCTCACCCGTGGCTATCAAACCCCCGTGCGAGTGACTTTTAACAATGTCCGCACCATAGCACAGCTTGCAGGTAGAGTGGCTCAATACACTATGGCGGATTCGCTTGCGTTTATCACGGCTTTTCGCAGCCCTCAACTGCTTGAGAGTCTGGGGCGAACAGCTCAAACCCTTCCTGCGATTTTCTTGCCCAACACCTATGAGTTTTATTGGGATGTCACCCCCGAGGAGTTTGCCCTAAAGATGAACTCTGAGCAGCAAAAATTCTGGAACCAAGAGCGTTTGGCAAAAGCCGAAGCACTAGGTTTTAGTCCCGATCAAATCACCACCATCGCTTCGATTGTGAGCGAGGAGACCAACAAATGGGACGAAATGACAAACGTGGCAGGAGTTTACATCAACCGCCTGAGAGTGAAAATGCCCTTGCAGGCCGACCCGACCGTGAAATTTGCTATCGGCGATTTCTCTATCAGAAGAGTCCTAAACAAACACCTAGAATACCGCTCACCCTATAACACCTACCTCAATGCAGGACTGCCCCCAGGGCCTATCTGTTTGGTCGATGGCAGAGTGATCGACAAGGTGCTAGATTACACGGGGCACAAGTATTATTATTTCTGTGCTAAGGATGACTTCTCTGGTTACCACGCCTTTGCAAGCAACCTCTCTCAGCACAATCGCAATGCAGCCGCCTATCACAGAGCGCTGAATCGCCGTAACATTAAATAAAACAAAGAGAATGTCAGTCCTACTAGAAAGCGTTGTGGGTGAGCTCTCTAAGCTCCCTGGTGTTGGCAAGCGAACAGCTCTGCGGTTAGCTCTTCACATCCTGCGCTCAGAGCAAAAAGATGCTCAGTTGCTCAGTGGTGCGATCTATGATTTTCGCTTCAAAGTCAAACAGTGCTCGCAGTGTAATAATATCAGCGACGAGGAGCTCTGCCCAATTTGCAGCGACTCTTCGCGCAAAGCGGAGACGGTGTGTGTGGTGGAACATGTGGGCGATTTGATTAATATCGAACACACGGGCCAATATCGTGGAGGCTACCATGTTCTGGGAGGTGTAATCTCTCCTATGAATGGCGTAGGACCCTCTGATCTTGCCATAGATAGCCTTGAGAGGCGACTCAATCAAGGCGGAGTAAAAGAGGTAATTTTGGCTTTGCCAACTACCATGGAGGGCGAGACCACCTCGTTCTACCTTTCGCGCCGACTCTCTCGCAGCGGAGTTATGGTGAGCGCAATTTCTCGTGGAATTGGCTTTGGCGATGAGATTGAATATGCCGATTCACTAACCATCTCCCACGCTCTGAAACACCGCAAACCCATTGAGGGCTAGCCCTATAATTAATATCTCACCCCCCTTGGTTCTAGCTCAATAGTTAAACTCGTAGAAATAAGAAATAATTAGTTGTTAAAGTTACAAATTTTCATTACTTTTGCGCACATAGAGATTATTTAAGCGTTGAAAACGCTTAGGGAATTGTTTTTTTAATAATATTATAGAATAAAATGGCAACAAAATATAACCTAGATGATGTTGATCGTCGAATATTAGGATATTTAATAGAGAATGCACGCATGCCTTTTCTTGAGATTGCACGTGAGTGTGGTATCTCGGGAGCAGCAATACACCAACGAGTTCGCAAACTAGAAGAGGCTGGCATTATCGCAGGCTCAGGACTTAAAATCGACCCCAAAGCTTTGGGCTACGATGTTTGTGCTTTTGTTGGCATCCAACTCACTGACCCACAATGGTATGACTCTGTTGTGCGCCGTATGGAAACTATCCCTGAGGTTGTGGAGTGTCATTTTGTTACGGGCTCAAATGCTTTGATGGTGAAGATCTACTGCACCGACAATGAGCACTTGATGACCATGCTAGTTAAGACCTTCCCTAAAATCGAAGGTGTTAGTCAGACTCAGACTTTTGTTTCGCTAGACCAGGCTTTTGCGCCACGTCAAATCACTGTCTTGTAGCAACATCTGCATCTAATGACCAAGGAGGAGTAAACCTGAATGGGACACCCTCTTAATTTTTCTCTCTTTTTTAAACGACAACTAAAGCCCGAAGGAGTCCCCCCTTTTTTTTAGAGCCAGATGGAACAGTTGATTTTGAAATACCTAAACTTTTTTGGAGCCCTCGCTCTGGTGTACTTCACTGTGCGCATGGGAGGCTATTGTTTGGGGCGTTTATTGGCTGGAGGATGGCGTGAGGACGATGGAAGCGGACTGCTGCGCGGAAAAAGTGGACGCGATATATTTTTTTGGGGCTTCTTTAACTCCCAGCTGGAGAGAGATCCCCGCAATACAACCTATGCTATTTTAGAATTCGCAAACTCTCGCATGTTGAGCTTGCGAGGCAGTCTCACCGCACTGCGAGGGGCTGTGGTGGGCGACAGCTATCTACTGTGGATTGCTGCTGCCTTTTTGTGGTTTGTACCCTCTCTGTCAAACTCTTTTGGAATAGCCGCTATGTTGAGTTCGGCAGCCCTAGTGGTTTATTGCTTTAGAGGAGCCAGCAAATGGCTTTTCTTTGGAGTGATGTCCATCTCGCTGCTAATGATAGCGGTGAGCATGACAAATTTTGCCCTAAGTGAGATTGCAATAATCGAAAACATGAGAAAGGGAGGTGTTCTAATGAGCATCTGGCAATATACAGCCTCTGGGGTTAGCTATTCTTTCATCGTGGGAGCTTTGGTGGGATTGCTACTGGGGCGTATTAGCTCAAGCTCTAGTTTTGTGGCGATATTGGCATTGATTCTCAGCTACAGTGGCTTTGGCGCTAGCTTTTCGCTGGGTATGGCCGCCGCTGCTCCACTTGGGGTGCTATTTAGCGTTGTGGGCTTGGCCTCAAAAGCCAACAGCACAGCCCAACGCGCCTTTGCGCTACACGCTCTAACGATGTTTGGTGTTGTGGTGATTGCAGGTTTTCTAAATTGGTCTCTTTATAATAGTGTGATAGACCGCTTGATTCCTTTTGTGGCTGTGCTACTGGGTTATTGGGTGGTGAGTATTATCCTTCCTAGTGTGGTGTGGCAGATTGTCAGCCCTTTCTCTATTATTATTTGCAGGCTTATCCCTCAACGTACCTCAAGAGCTCGAAGACTAGAGCCCCTGAGCAACACCCCATCGCTCTATTGTGGGTTCACACTTTCACTGTTGGAGGCCGAGCGAGATAAAGCATTTGCACGCTCTCACAAAATTTTCACTTTCACCCAAGGACTGCTCCATCTACAGAAAGCCTGTGATATTGAATCTACCAAGGGGCGCATCCACAAATATCTAGAACTATCGCAGAATGCAAAAAACGAGATGCTAGATTATATTCTACAACTCGACACTAGACTCTGGAGCAAAGGAGCAAAAGACAGAGTGATAGATGTTCACTCTAAGATACTCGAATTAGAGGCTTTCAATGAACGCACTCAATTAATGAGCGAACTCCTATGTAAGGTCAATAATTCCGCTATTCCTTTCTCGCAGAGCCAAAAAAAGATCCTATCGGAGCTCTTCGATGAGATTAATTCGCTCTTTAAAATCTACTGCCTGCCCTCGAACTCCACGCGGGAGTTGGAGCAAAAGCAGACACCAGAGCAAAACAAAGCTAGAGTGGATCTGGCTTTAGATAAAATAGAACAAAACGAAAAACTATACTACATATATCATAACCCCGAGACCCTGAAGCTTCTAAATCTTTCGGGCGAGGCACTGAAATTGATAGTAAAGTTAAAAAACAAGGGGACAGATTCTCCTGTTGTGGATAACTAGAATTAAATACAAAACAAACGATGACAGCACAAGACAAACAAGTAATGCCCGACTACCTATTTGAGGTTAGCTGGGAGGTGTGTAACAAGGTCGGGGGCATCCATACTGTAATTGGAACCAAGGCTCGCACACTACTAGAGGATCTAGGTGACAGCTATATTCTCATCGGACCTGATTTTGTGGGAGGGAGTTTAGAGTTTACCGAAGATAAGAAATTGATGCCCAAATGGGTAAAATCAGCCAACGAGGATGGACTAAAAATGCGAGTTGGAAGATGGAAGAATATCGTAGGCAACCCTATCGTTGTGTTGGTGAGTTTCTCTCACCTGATTCCTCGCAAGGACCAAATCCTAAGCGAGCTGTGGGAAGAATACAAAGTTGACTCGATGGGTACGGGATGGGACTATGTCGAGCCAGTACTTTTCGGTTATGCAGCCTACCAAGTAGTGGCGAGTTTCCACAAACATGTTTTGAAGACACCCAAGAGGGTTATTGCGCATTTCCACGAATGGATGACAGCCTCGGGAGGTCTATTCATAAAGCGCGATTTTCCGGATATAGCTACAATCTTCACAACCCATGCCACTGTGATGGGGCGATGTATTGCAGGAAATGGTTTACCACTGTACAACGAACTATTCAACTATAACCCCGATGAGCTTGCCGCTCGCTTTGGGGTGGTGGCAAAGCACCAAATTGAGCGTGCCGCAGCCCATAGTCTCGATTGCTTTACGACAGTTAGCGATATCACCTCCAAGGAGTGTGAAGCGCTCTTGGGTAAAAAAGCCGATGTGGTGACACCCAATGGTTTCGAGAAAGATTTCGTCCCCAAAGCTAGAGCCTTTAGCACGGCTCGTACAAAAGCGAGAAAGACTCTAATAAATGTTGCTCAGACGACCCTTGAGACCTCTTTGAGCGAGGATGTTATGATAGTTGCTACTTCGGGTCGCTATGAATTCCGCAACAAGGGTATAGATGAATTTATTGAATCCTTGGCGATTCTCTCTCAAAGCAGTGAGCTCTCACGTGAGATTCTAGCCTTTATAATGATACCAGGATGGAATCTTGGCCCAAGAGAAGATATTCAATCTATGCTCAAGGGCGAAGCCCCTGCGGAACGTTACCATCTCAGCAATGTAACCCACTATCTTGGCGACACACATGGCGATGCTATTATGTGTAGGCTTAGAGATTGTGGACTTCTAGGAAACGAAGGTAAGGTTAAGGTTATCTTTGTTCCATCTTACCTCAACGGAACGGATGGCATCTTCAATATGAGCTACTATGACCTGCTCATCGGGATGGATCTCACTGTATTTCCGTCTTACTACGAACCTTGGGGCTACACCCCATTGGAATCGGTCGCTTTTGGTGTTCCGACCATCACAACCACTCTTGCAGGCTTTGGATTGTGGGTAAACGACCATATGAAAGGGAAAAATTCAGGCGTAACGGTAATCGCACGTGACGATTACAACAATGCTCAGTTGCGTGCGGAGCTAGCCTCTCAGATTAAATGCTACGCAGAACTCTCACCTACTGGGTGGACAAAAATCTCTGCTTCCTCTAAAAAGACGAGTAACATCGCCCTATGGCAAACACAAATAGACTACTATAAAAAATCATACACAATGTCACTAGATCAGACAAAACAACCCGCTTCTGCTCAAGCGCAGTGGGATGGTGGTGAAAGCCACGAACAGGTGAATTTCCTTCGCCAACAACTACTTTCGCATTCTCGCCCCAATTGGACACGCATGATCGTTGAGCGAGTGATGCCAGAGGCCCTACAACCCCTAGAGGAACTGACCAAGAATCTTTGGTGGTGTTGGAACACTGACGCTATCAAGCTATTCGAGTCTATCGACCCAGCAGCTTGGCGCGAAACAGAGCGCAACCCTATCGCTCTACTCGACTCTCTTTCTTTGGCTCGCCTACAAGAGCTTGAGGCTGACGGAGATTTTATTGCTCGCATGAATGCGGTCTACGACAACTTCCGTGGCTATATGGCTAAGAAAAAGGTTGACGCTCGCCCTCGCATCGCTTACTTCTCTATGGAGTATGGTCTTCACGCCTCACTAAAGATCTACTCAGGAGGTCTTGGTATTCTTGCTGGTGACTACCTAAAAGAATCTTCGGACAAGAACGTTCCTATGGTAGCAGTGGGACTACTATACCGCTATGGTTATTTCACTCAGAAGCTATCTGCCAAAGGCGAACAAGAGGCTGGATATGAGCCTCAAAACTTCCATAAACTCCCAATTTGTCCTCTGCGTAACGAGCAAGGCGAATGGGTTACTGTGACTGTCGATTTCCCTGGCCGAAAGGTTGTTGCTCGCATTTGGCGTTGTGATGTTGGTCGCACAGATCTTTATCTACTAGACACTGACCACGTGCAGAACCTAGAGGAGGATAGATCTATCACCCACCACCTCTATGGAGGCGACTGGGAGAACCGCATGAAACAAGAGTTCCTACTTGGTATTGGTGGTATCCGCACTCTAAACACCTTGGGTATAGATAGTGATATCTACCACTGTAACGAAGGTCACGCTGCATTTATCGGTCTGGAGCGCATACGCAATGTCGAGGAGCAAAACAACTTGAGTTTCTCTGAGGCTCTTGAAGTTGTTCGCAGCTCGTCTTTGTTCACAACTCACACCCCAGTGCCTGCGGGTCACGACTCTTTCGATGAGGGCATGATTCGTCAATATATGGGACACTATCCAGAGCGTCTGAAAATCACTTGGGACCAGTTTATCAACCTTGGTAAGACCAACCCAAATGATCACAACCAGAAATTCTCTATGTCAGTCTTGGCTGCCAATCTCTCGCAAGAGGTGAATGGTGTGAGCTGGCTCCACGGCGAGGTATCGAAAGACATCCTTAGCGATATGTGGCCTGGATATATGCCTTCGGAGCTACACGTGAGCTATGTGACCAACGGGGTTCACTACCCTTCTTGGACTGCATCTAACCTCAAGCGCCTTTATAATAAGTACTTCGGACAAGGCTTTGCCGAGGGTGACTACTCTAAAGAGAATTGGGACAAGGTACACAATATCCCCGATCAAGAATTGTGGGACGAGCGCATGAAACTAAAAACTCGCCTTATCGATTATATCAAAAAGCGTGTTGAGGATCCAGCTGACTTCAAATTTGATTCGCCAAGCCAACTAGTTCAGCTTCGTGAGCAACTTAGCCCTAAGATACTAACCATAGGTTTTGCTCGTCGTTTTGCGACCTACAAGCGTGCTCACCTACTCTTTACGAACCTTGATCGCTTGAACGCTATCGTTAATAACCCTGAACGTCCAGTTCAATTCCTCTTTGCAGGTAAGGCTCACCCCGCAGATAAAGCAGGTCAAGACCTTATCAAACGCATCGTGGAGGTTTCTAAATATCCTCAGTTTGTCGGAAAAATTATCTTCCTTCAAAACTACGACATCGAGATTGCTCGCCGCTTGGTTCAAGGGGTAGATATCTGGATGAATACTCCAACTCGTCCGCTAGAGGCATCTGGAACATCGGGCGAAAAAGGTGTAATGAATGGCGTTATGCACTTCTCTGTGCTTGACGGCTGGTGGGTCGAGGGTTACAAAAAAGGCGCTGGCTGGATGTTGCCTCAAGAGCGCACTTTTGCCGACCAACGTTTCCAAGATGAATTGGATGCAGAATTGGTATACTCAACTATCGAGGATCAAATCGCTCCACTTTACTACGACACTAAAGATGGCGAAGATTACTCAGAGGGCTGGATGCAGACCGTCAAGAGCTGTATCGCAGATGTTGCCTCAAACTTCACCACCGACCGCATGATGCAGGACTATGAGGATCGTTTCTATAACCCTCTCTTTGATCGTCACCAAAAGGTGGTTGCCGACAACTTTGAGATGGCTCGCTCGATTGCCTCATGGAAACGCCGCGTGAGTGGTCAGTGGGACGCCGTTCATATTGTTGAGGTTCATCAGTATGACATCATCAAGGAAGCTATCCTTATGGGTAAGGAGTATAAATTGGATGCAGTGGTTGATATTGCGGGTCTTTCGCCCGAGGATATCGGAGTGGAGCTAGTGGTTGCCGAGAATGTCAAAGGACGCATGGTTATCCAATCAACTCAACAGTTTGAATATGTGTCGTCTGAGGGAACTCAGGCTCGCTATCGCTTGGATTCTGTGCCTCAAACCACAGGTCTATTTGAGATCGCAACCCGTATCTATCCTAAAAACCCACTTCTGCCACACCGCATGGATTTGGCATTGGTTAAATGGTCGTAAATTTCATTTAGGATGCTAACAAAAAAAGAGGTGGATTTTCCCACCTCTTTTTTTTATGGTTTCGATCTTCTCTCAAATCATCCGCCCGTGCCGCTGGCACCACAAAAAAAGCGAGCACTTCAATTGAGATGCTCGCTTTTTCATTACAGGATCTGTAAAAATACTATTTACGGATACCAAGCTTTTTGATGATTGCACGGTAACGTTCGATATCAGTTCTCTTAAGGTAGTCCAAAAGACTACGACGCTTACCTACCATTTTCAAAAGCGCGCGCTGCGTGTTGTAGTCGTGCTTGTTTGCTTTTAGGTGGTTAGTAAGGTGGCTGATACGGTAAGAAAATAGCGCGATTTGGCTCTCTGCAGAACCGGTGTCTGTATTAGACTGTCCGTAAGTTGAAAAAAGTTCTACTTTTTTCTCAGCTGGAAGATAGCTCATTGCTTCTTAAAGTTTTAATTGGTTAATATTTGAGCCGACAAAGGTAAGTAATATTTCTTTTAATCACAAATTTTCAATAACTTTGTTCGAATTATAGCTCATAAAACCCTAGTGAGTTACGAAGTTCCTAAAACATTAATTCAAAAAAAGAGCATAAAGAAGATTAGTACTGCCGCATCTTAAGCAAATCAAGCTCTACTCCATAAAAATAAACTCAGCCTACCGACCCTGAGAGGACTTTGCCATAATATTTTAGGGCGATTTTGCGTTTGAAAACACACTCCATCTCACCACCACTTTTGTATACTTGCTAAAGGTGTTGTTTATCTGAGAGAAAAAGCTTATCTTTGTCACTTAAAAAATAAAAAAATACGATCAACTAATGGGAATCACCGAAAGCATTATTAAACTCTTTGTTGGTAGCAAATCAGACCGCGACCGCAAAGAAATACAACCCCTAGTAAATCAAGCCCTTGCCTTTGGCGGGAAAATTGAGAATCTCTCACACGACGAACTTCGTGCGCGCACCGAAAGCCTCAAAGCTCAAATTCGCACAGCGCTAGAGCTAACCGATAAAGAAATTGCAGAACTAAAAGCGCAAATGGAGGACGAGATGCCAGTGTCGAAAAAAGAGGCACTTGGCAACCAAATTGACGCTCTGGGCAAGACCCAATTGGAGATTATCGAGGAGCAACTCATTGGCATGCTACCTGAGGTTTTCGCCATTGTTAAAGATACGGCTCGTCGTCTCTCGCAGAACGACACCATCACAGTTACAGCCTCTGAATTTGACCGCACCCTAGCCACTAGATATGACTTTGTGGATATCGAGGGCGATAAAGCAATCTTCCAAAGCCAATGGACCGCAGGGGGCAACCTCATCAAGTGGGACATGGTTCACTACGATGTACAGCTCTTTGGTGGTGTAGCGCTTCACCTAGGAAAAATCGCAGAGATGGCAACGGGTGAGGGTAAAACCCTTGTGGCAACTCTTCCTGTATTCCTTAATGCGCTGTGTGGCCGTGGTGTTCACGTTGTGACTGTCAATGAATATTTGAGCCGCCGTGACTCGGAGTGGATGGGTCCATTGTATATGTTCCATGGTCTGTCGGTGGATTGTATCGACAAACACCAGCCGAACTCTGAGGCTCGCCGTGCTGCCTACAACTGCGACATCACTTTTGGTACAAACAACGAGTTTGGTTTTGACTACCTTCGTGATAATATGGCAAACGACAAAGATGATTTGGTTCAGCGCAAGCACCACTTCGCTATTGTCGATGAGGTTGACTCGGTATTGATCGACGATGCTCGTACGCCTCTAATCATCAGTGGTCCAGTTCCTAAAGGCGAGGATCAACTCTTCGAGGAGTATGTATCGCCAGTTGAGAATCTGTTTAATCTTCAAAAATCGCTTACAGCCTCAACTCTTATCGAGGCAAAGAAACTCATAGAGAAAGGCGAAAATACGAATGGCGCAAAACTACTTTATCGTGCTCACAAAGGTCTTCCAAAAAGCAAACCTCTTATCAAGTTCCTCTCCGAGCAGGGCACTAAGGCTTTGATGCTTAAGAGTGAAAACTTCTTCATGCAGGACAATTCTAAGCGTATGGGCGAGGTGACCGATGAGCTTTATTTCATCATCGACGAGAAGAGCAACTCTGTTGAGCTTACCGACAAGGGTATCGACGCTCTTTCGGCTCGTTTCGAAGACAAGCGTTTCTTTATCCTACCCGATATTGGGGGCTCGATTGCTGAACTCGAAAAAAGCGATCTAAGCCCAGAGGAGCGTCAGGCTAAGAAAGATAATATGTTGGCAGAGTATGCAGTGAAATCGGAGCGTATCCACACTGTAAACCAACTACTGAAAGCCTACGCTATGTTCGAGAACAACACCGAATATATCGTTGCTGACAACAAAGTAAAAATCGTAGACGAGCAAACAGGTCGTATCTTGGAGGGTCGCCGCTACTCGGACGGACTCCACCAAGCGATCGAGGCTAAGGAGAGAGTGAGAGTCGAGGCTGCAACTCAGACCTTTGCTACTGTTACTCTCCAGAACTACTTCCGTATGTTCCATAAGCTTTCGGGTATGACCGGTACTGCCGAGACCGAAGCAGCTGAGTTCTGGAATATCTACAAGCTGGATGTGGTTGTTATCCCAACCAACCGCCAGATCTCTCGTAAGGACTACAACGATTTGATCTATAAGACCAAGCGTGAGAAGTATGCCGCTGTTATCGAGAAAGTAAACGAGCTTGTGGCCGAGGGTCGCCCTGTCCTAGTGGGTACAACTTCGGTTGAGATCTCGGAGCTACTCTCGAAGATGCTCAAACTTCGTGGCATCAAACACAACGTACTAAACGCCAAGCAACACCAAAGCGAGGCAATGATCGTTGCCGAGGCAGGTCGTGCAGGTCAGGTGACCATTGCAACCAACATGGCAGGTCGTGGTACGGACATCAAACTATCCAAAGAGGTTAAGGATGCAGGTGGTCTTGCCATCATCGGTACGGAGCGCCACGAGAGCCGCCGTGTAGACCGTCAGTTGAGAGGTCGTGCGGGTCGTCAGGGTGATCCAGGATCGTCGCAATTCTTTGTGTCATTGGAGGACAATTTGATGCGTCTGTTCGGGTCGGAGCGTATTGCTAAGATGATGGACATGATGGGTTTGAAAGATGGCGAAGCTATCCAAGCCAAAATGATTACCAAGGCTATAGAGCGCGCACAACGCAAAGTGGAAGAAAACCACTTTGGAGTGCGTAAGCGCCTATTGGAATATGACGATGTGATGAACTCTCAGCGTGAGGTGGTTTATTCTCGTCGCCGCCACTCACTCTACGGAGAGCGCATTGAGGTGGATCTTCAGAATTTGGTTGACGACTATGCAGTTTCGCTAGTTAACAACTATCGTGGTGGCTCGTTTGAAGATTTCCGCATGGAGGTTATCACCCTAATTGGTATGGAGCCTACGTGTACAGAGAAAGAATATTCAGATTTGAGCGATAATGCTTTGGCGGACAAGCTTTCTGAGGATATGCAAAACACAATGAAGCGCCACGCTGATATGATAGCCAAGACTGCTCTTCCTGTTCTAACGAACATCCACAATGAGCATGGCGATAGCTACGAAAACATCTCTATCCCTATCACCGATGGTCGCCGTGGAATCAACATTCCTGTAAACCTCAAAAAGGCTATAGAGACCGAGGGTCAGCAAATATTCAAGGCACTCACTCGTGTGTTGATGCTGGTTCAGATTGACGATTTTTGGAAAGAGCACCTACGTGAGATGGACGAATTGAAACAATCTGTACAAAACGCTACCTACGAGCAGAAAGATCCACTTTTGATCTACAAGTTCGAATCATTTGAGCTATTCAAGGGTATGCTAGAGCGCTACAGTGCAGCGGTTCTTTCTATGCTACTAAAGGCTCACCTTCCAGTGGCTCAGAACCAACCAAGCCAAGAGCAGCAGGCCGCACAGGTTAAAGCTCAACAGCAGGCACAAGCACAAATGGAGGCGAGACGCCGTGAGCAACAAGCTCAAATGCAACGCATGGAAGCCTCTCGTAATGAGGCGATGGCAAACGCTGGAAGTGGCGAAAAACAAAGACCTGCTCCTGCTGTTGCAGAAAAGACTGTGGGTCGCAATGACCTTTGTCCTTGCGGTTCGGGCAAGAAGTACAAGGCTTGCCACGGTAAATAATCAACACTAGTGTAACAATGAGAATTGTTATTGACGACAAAATACCTTATATCAGCGGAGTGTTCGAACGCTTCGCTGATGTTGTATATACCCCTGGCGCAGAAATCTCGCCCTCTATGATAGAGGATGCCGATGCGCTGATTATTCGCACTCGCACCCTTTGCAACAAAGAACTACTGCAAGGCTCTAAGGTGAGAGTTATCGCCACGGCGACCATAGGTTTCGACCATATAGACATGGAGTATTGCACTAGCGAGGGAATTGCGGTTCATAGAGCCGCAGGGTGTAATGCACGGGCGGTGGCGCAGTGGGTGTTTGCTGGTTTAGGAGAGATGGGCAAGCCGCGGGGAGTGATAGGAATTGTGGGGGTAGGAAATGTGGGGAGCGAGGTGGAGAAAATGGCTTTGGGGAGAGGTTTCGAGGTTCTGCGATGCGATCCTCCTCGTGCTCAAAGAGAGGGCGCTGAGGGTTTTGTGTGTATGGACGAAATGCTTATCAAGGCAGATATTGTCACAGTGCACCTACCGCTAGAGGATAGCACACGAGGATTGATTGGCGAAGATTTTTTCTCTAAAATAAAACAAGGCGCAACGTTTTTGAACTCCTCTCGTGGAGAGGTGGTAGATGAGGGTGTGCTAAAACAAGCCATCAAAAGCGAGCGCTTGTCAGCTGTCGCGCTGGATGTATGGGCGAATGAACCCAATATAGATAAAGAGCTACTCGAGATGGTGAACATTGCCACACCTCACATTGCAGGCTACTCCTCAAGGGGTAAGGCACGAGGCACTCAGATGGTTGTTCGAGCGGTGGCACAAGAGCTAAACATCAGCGAATTAGAGAGCTGGGCTGTGGGCACAACGTTCACCCTTGAAGAGCCCGAAACCTATGATATAATGACAGACGATGCAGCCCTTAGAGCCGCTAGCGATAACTTTGAGACCCTAAGGGGTACATATAAATTCAGATAAACAAACATTAACGACATGCGAGAAGTAAGAGCGAAAAAAGCCCTCGGGCAACACTTCCTAACCAATCTTGATATTGCTTACAATATCACCGATGCACTGCGACGTGAGGGCAAAGTCATCGAGGTGGGCCCTGGAATGGGGGTTCTCACCCAGTATCTAGTGAATCGCCCTGAGCTTGATCTTCAAGTGGCTGAGATTGATAGCGAGAGTGTGGTCTACCTCAAAGAGGTTTACCCCGAAAAGCTCGCAGGTCGCATCATAGAGGGTGACTTCCTGAAGATGGATCTCACCACTCCCTACCCCGAAGGGCTTTCGGTGATTGGAAATTTTCCTTATAATATATCGAGTCAGATATTTTTCCACATTCTCGAACATCGTGACTCGGTGAGCGAGGTGGTGGGTATGCTCCAAAAAGAAGTTGCTGTGCGACTAGCTGCACCTCCAACGGGCAAGGACTACGGAATTTTGAGCGTACTGCTTCAGGCTTACTATGATATTGAATACCTCTTTGATGTGGGGCCTGAGAACTTCAATCCGCCCCCAAAGGTCAATAGTGGGGTGATACGCCTAGTGCGCAACAATGTGCAGAGCTTGAATTGCGATGAGGTGTTGATGAAAAAAATTATCAAGGCCTGCTTTAACCAACGCCGCAAAACCATACGCAACTCTTTGAGTGCTTTGTTTCCACAGCTGCGTGACACAGAGTGTCGTTTCTTCACGCTGCGCCCCGAGCGTTTGAGTGTTGAAGATTTTGTGGAGCTAACAAATTTTGTGAGTGCTCATAAAGCGGATATATAGTGTGTGAAAGCGGTGCGAGCGGACGCAGGCATTGGATTTGAAATGGCACAGTTCGTGCTAAATAATAGCGGAGCTCTGACTCCAGGCACACAAAACTCAAAAAAAATACCTACCTTTGGGGATGGAATTTTACAATAACCTAAAAATATAAAATAATGGCAGAATTTACTTACGAACCATGCTATCAACTAGGGGAAGATACCACTGAGTATCGCTTAGTGTCAAAGGAAGGCGTTAGCGTTGTGGAATGCGACGGACGCAAAATCCTTAAAGTCGCTCCTGAGGCTTTGGAGCGTCTATCAAAAGAGGCTTTCGCCGATGTGTCGTTCTACTTGCGTTCATCTCACCTCCAAAAACTAGCTAACATCCTTGAGGATGGCGAGGCTAGCGACAACGACAAATTTGTTGCCTACACCATGCTTGCCAACCAAATCGTTGCAGCCGAAGGCGAGCTTCCAACCTGTCAAGACACAGGTACGGCTATCATCGTGGGTCAAAAAGGTGAAGATGTGTACACTGGCGTAGACGATGCAAAACACCTATCGAAAGGCGTTTTCGACACCTACCAAGAGCGTAATTTGCGTTTCTCGCAGGTAGTTCCTTACACTATGATCGACGAGAAAAACTCAGGTAACAACCTCCCTGCGCAAGTTGATATC
>CAYJLL010000021.1:0-13545 GCA_964370955.1 uncultured Rikenellaceae bacterium
TTGACACCACCAATAGCGGAAAGTTCAATGAGGCGGACAAAAAAATATTTTTTTTGATGCAATATTTCCCTCAATTATGGTATGTATTTTGCTTATAATCAGAGAAAAACAATTCAAATTATACCAGATGAAATATTTTTACTGCCTCCCACTTTTGTTATTGTATTCTTGCTGGCAATCAGAGCAAGCCGTTGAGATTGTGCGCCCCGTAAAGCTTACAACCATTGAACCCCTTGGTCAATACCAGCGTGAGTATCTCGGGGTAGTTAGTGCTGCCCAAGAAAGCCCTTTGGCATTTCGAGTGAGCGGATTGGTCAGCGAGGTTTATGTCACCGATGGCTCTACTATCAAAAAAGGGCAACTACTATGCCAGCTCGATGGCGATGATCTGAGGCTGAAACTTTCATCGGCTCGTTCTAACTATCTCACCACAAAATCTATCTTAGAGCGCAGCGAGCGCCTGTTGGAGCGTGAAGCAATCTCTGTGCAAGATTACGAAATCGCTAAAGCTAACTATACCCAAGCAAAATCGGCCTATGGATTTGCCGAGAATCAATTGAGTTACACTCGTCTGTATGCGCCTTTTTCGGGTTCGGTGTTAGCGAAATATGTCGATCAATTTCAGAGAGTTAGCGCAGGGGAGACCGTGTTGAAAATTATCAAGCCCGAGAATCTTGAAGTGAAATTTACTCTCCCTCAAAATGAATTGTCACTACCGGTGATTGGACAGTTTTTTGTGGAATTTGAACATTTGCCAAATCGGGAATTTTCAGCCTCGGTAGCTCAAGTGGTCGAGGCGTCTGTGGGGGGAGCTGGTATTCCTGTTTCGCTAACGATAACCGACCCTGAGTTTGATGCCTTTAAAGATGGTGTGCGAGCGGGTTTCCCATCAAGAGTGAAGGTGGTGGTAGATGCTCAGGAGTATGTAGATCTCTTTAGTGTGCCTTTGAGTGCAGTATTTCGCACAGATGAACTCAGTCAGAGCGATTCGATTTGGATCTATGACCCATCCAATGAAGTTGTTCGTTCAAGGGCTATTACCATCAAAGATATTTTCGACACCTCAAGCTATATCATCGAAGGCGATCTGAAAGAGGGAGAAAAAGTGGTGAGCTCGGGTGTTCATCAAATTACCGATGGACAGAGAGTGAAGGTGCTCGAGCAGTAGAGAGTTATATACACTTAAACGACTTGTTGACAATGATGAACATACCAACTTTTGCGCTGCGCAACTATAAACTCATATATTTTGTTTTGGCTGTGATGCTCCTTGGGGGCATCGTGTCTTTTGGCTCGTTGGAGAAAAAAGAAGATGCACCTTTTGTTATCAAACAAGCGGTTCTGCTCACCTCCTATTCTGGTGCTTCGCCACAGGAGGTGGAGGAGCTAATCACTGAGCCCATCGAAAGGCAGCTTCAAACAATGGCAGGGGTCTATAAAATTCGTTCTGACTCCTATCGTGGGCTCTCGAAAATTACCGTAGAGCTCGACCCCGCAACCCCACCCGAAGATATACCCCAGAAATGGGATGAACTACGCCGCAAGGTTCTCAGTGTAGAGGCGAAGCTTCCCTCGGGTGCGTCGTCTATAACTGTGGGCGATGATTTTGGCGATCTCTATGGGATTTATTATGGAATGACAGCCTCAGCTGGGTTTACTCCCGAGGATATGCGCTTGTGGTCAGAGTTGCTACGAGGCGAACTAACAACTCTCGAAGGGGTACAAAAGGTAGAACTATGGGGACAGCAAAAGGCGGTTATCAACGTTTTTATTGATCCCGAAAGACTTTCAACTCTTGGGGTGAGTCCCTCGCAAATCACCCAAATTATTTCGAGCCAAAATCGCCTAGTCGCTAGCGGTTCTCGCTCTTCGGGTCCTTTGCAATTGACTATTGCCAGTAGTGGTGCCTATCAAACTATCGAGGATATAGCTGCACAACTCATATCTGTTGGCTCACGCCAAGTTGCTCTGGGCGATATTGCTCGAATTGAGCAGGGTTATCTTGATCCGCCATCACAGATTCTCGAGGTGGATGGAATGCCAGCCATTGGAATAGGAATTTCAACCCTTGGGGGTTATGACGTGGTTTCTACGGGCGAGAGGGTTCAAAAACGCATTGAGGAATTGATGCCTCAGATTCCTGTGGGGATAGAGCTAGTGCCGCTGTATTTGGAAAACGAGATTGCCAAAGAGGCTAATAGCGGTTTTATTTTAAACCTAGTGGAGTCGGTGGGTATAGTGATTTTGGTGATCCTGCTGATTATGGGTTGGAGGGCTGGAGTCTTGATAGGCAGTTCGTTGTTGTTTTCGATTGGGGGGACGCTGCTGATTATGTATTTTATGGGTACGGGGTTAAACCGCACCTCATTGGCGGGCTTTATTATCGCCATGGGAATGTTGGTAGACAACGCCATAGTGGTGACAGATAATGCCCAAGTGGCGATTGCTCGAGGGCGTGATCGTATAGATGCGTTGGTGACTGGTGCAACCTCGGTGCAGTGGGGCTTGTTGGGGGCTACTTTTATTGGGGTGGCTTCGTTTTTGCCTCTTTATCTTGCCCCATCTTCGGTTGCTGAGATAGTTAAGCCACTTTTTGTTGTGCTCGCTCTTTCGTTGGGATTGAGTTGGATTCTAGCGCTTATTCAAACCCCCTTGTTTGGAGCATTTATTCTCAAAAAATCAAACTCAGGGGAGAATGCCAACCCCTATGATAAGCCTTTTTATAGGTGGTTTGATAGTTTTTTGCGTCGTTTGATTGCCTCGCGTTTGATGGTTATTGGAGTGATGGTCGTGCTTCTGGGTGGCTCGCTGTGGCTGATGGGGCGTGCGCCTCAGAGCTTTTTTCCTAACCTTGACAAACCCTACTTTAGGGCAGATTGTTTCTTGCCCGATGGATACAGCATCGAGCAGTCTCACAAGCAGATCACAGAACTCTGCGATTATCTCTCCCGTGAGCCCGCCGTTAAGCGTGTGTCGATGAGTGTTGGAGCCTCGCCCCTGCGCTACTATTTGGCGAGTACATCCTTTGGCCCCGAGTCAAACTTTGGTAATATTCTGGTAGAGCTACATACCAAAGATTCTACTGCCGCTTTGGAAAGACGTTTTGCTTTGTATGCAACGGAGAATTATCCCGATATGATAGTACGCAGCTCGCTCTTTAAGCTCTCTCCTGCGGTTGAGGCGACCATAGAGTTTGGCTTCATGGGTGAGAATATTGATACGCTAGTGAGTCTCACTGCCCGTGCTCAGAGCCTGATGAGGCAATGTTCGCTGGTGAGTGGAGTGCGAGGTGATTGGGGGAATATGGTACCCGTTGTAGTTCCTCATTACTCTAGAGCCAAAGGACAGATTCTAGGGGTGTCAGCAACCGAAATGGCTCAAAATACATCTCTTTTGACCACAGGAATAGCCATGGGAGAATTCCGCTGGGGAGATCAATTAATGCCCATACTTTTGAAAGATTCGAGGATAGATAATTTTAATCTCTCCAATCTTGGTTCGACCCCCATATTCAGCCAGAATGCTGGAGTTGTGCCGCTTTCGCAGGTAGTTGATAGCATCTCAACAGACTATCAATACAGTGTGATTAAACACTACAACCGCTCTCGAGTGATGCGAGCGCAGTGTGATCCTCTTCTAGGTGCAAATGCCATAGAGGCATTCACACAGGTCAATAAAATTCTCACCGACAGTATGACCCTGCCCCAAGGCTATCAGATGAGAGTTTTTGGCGAGCAAGAAAGCCAAAGCGAATCAAATGCCGCGCTAGCAGAAAATATGCCCCTGACTCTGATATTAATACTCTCGACTCTTTTGATGCTCTTTGGTTCATATCGCAAGCCTGTGATTATAGTGTTGATGTTGCCTTTGATTTTCATAGGCATAGTGTTAGGGCTTGCCGTGGCAGGCAAGAGCCTTGATTTCTTTGCCATACTCGGAGTGCTGGGTTTGGTGGGGATGAATATCAAAAATGCAGTGGTTTTGGTCGATCAAATTGGAGTTGAGAACGCCTCGGGCACAAAACCCTTGGATGCGGTGGTCGAGGCAACCAAATCACGCATAGTACCCGTTGCGATGGCATCGGGAACAACCATTCTGGGGATGGTACCCCTGTTGCCCGATGCTCTTTTTGCGGGGATGGCATCGACCATAATGGGCGGATTGTTGGTAGCTAGCCTGCTGACTGTGGTGGTGCTGCCCGTGAGTTATACATTAATAATGAGAATACCAAAGCGATGAGAATTTTCTATACCCTAGCTCTTGCGCTGTGCCCTTTGCTGTGCTATTCACAACAGGCTATAACGCTGGAACAATACCGTTGGACAACCCAGAAAACTAGTTTCTCCCTTGAGGCTAAAGGCGAACTTGCCGCTCAAAGAGAGGATCTTACCTCCGCACTGAAAAGCGAACGCTTGCCCTCGCTGAGTCTTTCGGGTACGGCGAGTCATCAAAATACCCCAGGGGGTGATGCGCTAAGCAACACCTTGCAGGCAAGCGTTTCGCTGCAACAGGACCTCTATGATGGAGGGTTGAAGCGTAGTGCTATTGCCAGTTCGCAGATCCAACAACAGATTATCTCTGAGAATATCTCTAGCGCAAGGCGAGATTTATGGCTTTTGGCTGACAATAGCTATTGGGCTATGGCGTGGGCTGAGCAGCAATTGAAAATCCGTGAGCAGTATGTCACGATAATCGATTCGCTCGAGAGGGTGGTGAGCGAACGTTTTGAGCAAGGTTTAATTTCTCGCACCGATCTTTTGATGGTGCAGACACGTCTTTCGAGTGCTCAGATTGAGCTTGCTCAGGCTAAAGAGACCTATCTCACCACGCTTGAGGATTTTGTTCAAAACGGAGGGCTTACTACCTATGATGTCCGCCTAGTGGATTCACTCTCAGGCCCTATTACCAACACACCTAAAGTCTCTCTAGATCAGGTCTTAGAGGCGCGCCCTGATTATCGAGAACAGCTCTCGCGGGTGAGCCTAAAGAAAGAGGCAATTAGAACCCAACGCTCGCTGTATAATCCATCTTTGGTGGCAGGAGTCGAGGGGGTGGTTCATAATAATACTTCTGTGATGCCAGATAATTTCTACTACAGAGCTTACCTGAATCTTGGGGTGAGTGTTTTTCAGTGGAATGCACGCAGACATAACGTGTCGGCAGCATCGGCAGCAATGCGCAGTGAAGAATTTACTACACAAGATTTAAAAACCACCATAGCTCAGGAGCTCAATAATAGCTACACGACCTTGGTGCAAAATGCAAGTCAAGTGGCTCTTAGTCAGCAGAATCTTGAGTATGCACACCAGAATCTCTCACTTAGTACTTTTAGCTACAGTGAGGGGAGCTTGCCTATTATCGATGTGCTATCTTCGCAGCTCTCGTGGTTGGATGCACGGATGGGAGAATTAAACTCTCTCTACAACTATCGCCTTGCACAGAGTTCCTATAAATGGCATTCTGGTGCTAATTTTCAGCTTGCACCTATCGAAAAGCAATAAATAAAGTTGTATGTTAGGGAAATTTTTAGTTATTTTGCACGTTTTGTAAAAAATACCTAATTAAAACCTTATGAAAAACTTATTGTTTTCGCTTATAATTCTTGCCCTCTCGGCGCAGAATCTATGGGCCTCAAACCCAATCAATCCAACAACCCCATCAGATGACTCTGTGAAGATGGTTGAATCTCAAAATGTCATTGTCGTGGGCAGTGCGAAAGAGACCCAAACTCTTTGGTCGTCGCCAACCGCGCTTTCGCTTATCAGTCCTTTTAAAGCCTCTCAACGTGGCATCGAAGATATTAAAGGGCTAAGCGCAGTTGTTCCCAACCTTTTTATTCCTGACTATGGCTCGAAAATGACCACTCCCGTTTATCTACGTGGTGTGGGTACTCGCAGCTCAGGGCAAGGAGTGGGACTATATGTAGATAATATCCCCTATATGGACAAATCGACTTTCGATTTCGATTTGATGGATATTCAGCGTATCGAGGTTCTTCGCGGTCCTCAGGGAACTCTCTATGGTCGCAATGCAATGGGAGGTATCATCAATATCTACACTCTCTCGCCATTCGATTACCAAGGAACCAAAATCTCGCTAGGTGCAGGCAACTACAATTCGTTGAACGCAAAGGTATCTACCTTCCAGAAATTCAATGAGAAAGTAGCCCTTAGCGTGGGAGGTTATTGGAACCAAACAGATGGTTACCTAACTAATCAATACAGTCACCAGAATGCTAACAGCGTCTGGGACGCTGGTGCTCGTGCAAAATTAGAATTGCGTTTGAACGATCGCCTCAATATCAGCATTGCTAGCACCTATGACTACACTGATCAAAATGCATTCCCCTATGGTCTTCTTAATGTAAACACTTGCGAAATTGCTGACCCCTCTTACAACGATCGTGGCAGCTACCTTCGTAACCTATCGAGCAACTCGGTGCGCGTGGAGTATAAGGCAGACAAATTCACTCTAACCTCAAACACTGGCTACCAGTGGCTTTCGGACGATATGTGGATGGATCAGGACTTCTCACCATCATCGATCTTTGTGATGAACCAGCGTCAGTTGCAAAATTCGTTGAATCAAGAGATCACAATGAAATCAACCACCGATGGTAATTACCAATGGTCGGCAGGTGTCTTTGGTTTCTATAACGCTCTGAAGACTCTCTCAAATGTGACCTTCAAGCAAGATGGAATCGATAATATTATTGGTGCAAACCTACCTCCTTTCATCCAGCTCACCGATACAGAGATGCCAAACCCTGGCGATTTCTTTACTCCTTCTTGGGGTCTAGCGGCTTTCCACCAATCGACATTCAACAACCTTTTGACCGATGGTCTTTCGCTAACTCTTGGACTTCGTTTGGATTACGAAAAACAGTCAATCGACTATAACACTCAAATGGAACTTAACGCCATGGTTCAAGCTCCTGGCTCTCCAGTTGCGATACCTTACAATCATAAAGAGATTATGGATAGCTCGATGAACCAAGACTTCTTGCGTTTGCTTCCTAAGTTGGCGGTGACCTATGAGCCTCATGAAGACTTCATGGTTTATGGTTCTGTCTCTAGCGGCTATAAAACTGGTGGCTACAATATTCAGATGTTCTCGGAGATTATCCAAGATCAAATCAACCCAATGGCAGCTCCATCGACAACTCCACTTGGAGATGTGATTTCTTACAAACCAGAGCAAAGCTGGAACTATGAAGTTGGTTCTCGCTCTCGCCTGTTTGGTGATGCGCTTTCGGCAGAGGTTGCGCTATTCTATATGGATATCACCGATATGCAGCTAACACAATTTATTGATGGTGGCAATGGTCGCATCCTTAGCAATGCGGGTAAAGGCCAGAGCTACGGAGTTGAACTCGCACTATCATCTAACCCTGTGGGCAACCTTTTCCTTGATGCTAGCTATGGCTACAACCACAGCACCTTTAGCGACTACCAACTAGGAGAAAGCGCAAGCGGTGAGATGGTCGATTATAGCGGTAACTTTACTCCTTATGTTCCTCAACACACCTTCACTATCGGAGCGTCTTATGGTTTTGATCTAAACGGATGGTTCCGTTCGTTGACTCTTTCTGCTCAGTATAAAGGCAATGGTAAGACTTATTGGGATGAGGCAAATACTGTTTCTCAACCGTTCTATGGTCTATTGGGCGCGAAGTTGAGCATTCTAACCGATAGCAATGTTCGTCTGGATTTCTGGGCAGACAATATCACAGGAACAGACTATGAGGCTTTCTACTTCGAATCTTTCGGTAATAAATTCCTAGAAAAAGGCCGTCCAGCAACCTTTGGTGTTACTCTGGGTATTAACCTCTAAGAGTTTTTAAATATCAAATAAAAAAAAGGGGATAAGTGCATTTAGTTGTACTTATCCCCTTTTTTGTGAGGTGCTGGCAGTTTTGCATTTTACAAATACCACGCAGGCAATTGAATTTGAATAGGCGCAGTTCGAGCTGAAAGATAAAGGGGCACTGAACCTTAGTGCAATATTCGCCAAGATTTGGGGTAGTTGTTGTTCACTCTGCGACCAACACCCTTAGCCCAACCCAAAGCTGCGCCTTGATACTGAACCAGCGAAAGACCCTGCAAAAAAGCCTGAGGATCGGGGTTCTCGCAACGCAAATAGCTCAATGCTTGAGGAAGATCTAGTCTGCTGCGATTCTCAAAATTCAAATCAGCGTATAGTGCTAAAGGGTGTGAGGGTTTTAGTTCGCCTCGAATCATTTGCCCCATTTCAACTCCCGAGTATATCACGTTGAGCGAAGATAATAACTCTTCTATGAGGTTGTCAGTTAGTTTGTTATAGCAGTATATAAGTCCAGAGTTAGAGATCCTGAATTTTCTTTCAGTTTTCACCCATCTCTCAAGTTCGGATATTTCACTTTTGCTTGGGCGATCCATTTTTCTTGGTCTTGAGGGTGGGGGTGGATTTTCGCTGTGGCGAGTTTTGCGAATAACAGCGCAGAACAACCCTTCACCTTTCACTTTGTGGGGATAGAAATGCCCTCCAAGGCCATTATCCACAACTCCTTGTGCACCCATTGCTTGCCAATCTTGTTCTATGATTTCGCCACCCAGCTCTTCTAGTGCCCAACGTACAACCCCCTCGTTTTCAAGGTGATTGAATGTGCAGGTGCTATAGATCAGCACGCCGTCCATTGCAAGGGCAGCCCACACATCGGCGAGTATCCTTTTGGAGCGCATAACGCAGGTTTGAACTCCATCCAAAGACCACTGCTCGCGAGCGGCACGATCCTTTCGAAACATACCCTCGCCCGAACACGGCGCATCCACTACCACCAGATCAAAAAGATTCTCAAGCGAGCCAAATGCCGAGGGGTCGCTATTTGTGACCACCACATTACCTAGCCCCCATTTAATCACATTCTCTTTGAGGATAACGCTACGAGATTTTATCACCTCGTTTGCCACCACTAAGCCCTCAGCTCCCACCACCGAGGAGAGGTGGGTTGATTTACCTCCTGGCGCAGCACAAAGATCCAGTACACACCGAGGCGAAAATCCTTTAGCGATGCGTCCAACTATCATTGAGGATGCCTCCTGCACATAATATGCGCCAGCGTGAAGGAATGGGTCGAGCGTAAACTTAGGGCGCTCATTGAGATACCAGCCCTCTCCATGGGTCCACTCAACTGCGCTGTCACCCTCGATATTGGCTCCCTTAGCAGGGTTAGTGCGTATCGATAAAGCAGGCTCAGTATCTAGCGCCTCAAGCAAGCTCTGCGTTTGATCTTGAGGCATATCACTTTGGAGCGAAGAGATGAAATCTTTTGGGAAATCTTGTGTCATTTTTAGTTACTTCTTTGAGTTATTCGAAGTAAAGCTCAGTGCAATGTCTACAACATCGGCTGCGCTGTTTTCTTTGGCAAAGCTCTTTATTTTAGCTGCCATTTCTTCTAGTTTTGTGGGGTCTGCCAGCAGAGTGTTTACTTTCGTAAATAGTTCTTCACTGAGCTTGTCGTCTTTAACAATCTCGCCAGCACCCACGCTAACCATCGCCATCGCGTTTTTGGTTTGGTGGTCTTCGCTCACATTAGGCGAAGGGACAAACACGGCTGCCTTTCCTAGGAGTTGCAGCTCGGAGATGGTCGATGCACCTGCACGAGTAACAACCAAGTCTGCCGCACCATAAGCGTCGCTCATTGATTCTATGAATGCACGAGGTTCGATGTTATAACCCAGAGCTCGCTCTTTAAATTCTTCGTAATAAAAACGCCCACACTGCCAAATGACCTGCACTCCCTCGCCAAAGCCTCCTTGCTGGAGTTGGCTCATCACCGCCTCGTTCATTGTACGAGTGCCTAGCGACCCTCCGACAATCAGAACCACTTTACCCTCGGGTGAAAGCCCCATACGCGCACGAGCGCCTGTTTTGTCTACATCCGCAGCAGGTTTCACTAGCAGAGGGTTGCCCGTTAGAGTGATTTTAGAGGCGGGGAAGAAACGCTCCATACCCTCATAGGCAACACAAATTGCTCGAGCGCGTTTTGATAGTATTTTATTGGCAAGACCAGCGTAGCTATTCTGTTCTTGAATAACAGTGGGAATTCCTCTGCGTGCGGCACTCCACAACACTGGTGCTGAGGCGTAGCCCCCGAAACCAACAACCACATCGGGTGCGAAATCTCGCAAGACCCCCTTGACCACTCTTAGAGATTTAAGCAGCTTGAAAGGGAGCGCAAGATTCTTCAGAGTCAAGCGTCTTTGTAGTCCCACAACAGGAAGTCCAACAATTTCAAACCCAGCCTTTGGCACTCGCTCCATCTCCATTTTGCCTTGTGCGCCCACAAAGAGCACCTCGTGTCCACGGCTTTTAAGCTCCTTAGCAACTGCTAGTGCAGGGTAGATGTGGCCTGCTGTGCCACCACCGCTAATTATTATCTTCATAGTCTTCGTATTGGTTTTGAGTTTCTTCATCTTGCTCGTCCATTTGCGAGCTTTCATCTAGTTGATCCTGCTCTAGATCTTCATCATTCTCACTTTGCAGAGCTAATTGCTCTTGCTGGAGTTGTTGTTGTTTTGCCAACTCGAGGCGATATTCTTTTGTTAGTGCTTGGTTTGTTTGGCGGCTCACCGAAAGCACCACGCCCATAGCAATAGAGCTAAACAGCATAGAACTACCTCCCTGACCAATAAAAGGCAATACCTGCCCCGTGACAGGTATGATCCCGAGACTCACGAAAATGTGCATAAACGCAGTGAGACATATAGCAATGATCAGACCGTGTACAACTAGCATATGGCTGCGAGGTGTGTGGCGATTCAGAGCAATTTTCCGTGCTCTAAAGAGTAACACTAGATAGCAAATTATAATAATAATAGGCCCAATAACGCCATATTCTTCAGCAATAAAAGCATACGCAAAATCCGAATAGGAGTGAGGTAGTTGAGAACGTTGGGTGCTGTTTCCAGGGCCCTTTCCCCATAATCCTCCCGAGGCTATGGCAATTTTTGCTTGTTCGATTTGGAAATCTTCGGTGTCAATGCCCTCAATGATGTTAGATTCTATCCCAACTGATGTGGTGACAAAGCGCACCGAACGATTGACCCATGTTGCTGAACGCCCTATACCGAAGGCCAGCATGACCATCACCCCGACAATCCCCACGAGGATAGTTGTTCTAACAAAACGCGTAATTTCTTTAGCTCTCACCCCCGCAATAATAAGCATTATCACGCAGCAGAAAAAGACTATCATAGAGGATGAAAGCCCTGACCAAAAAATTAGAGCACAACTCAAACCAATAGGCGCTAAAAGAGGGATGGTTGCGTTGTGTAGAATATGGTTAGTTAGCGGTGGATTTGCCCTCCATTTATTGGGCCAAAGAGGGGGGAGCAACGAGATGTGTCCTATGTCCTTGATCTTAGCGAGGCGGTTACCCAATAGTAAAATGGTAGCAAATTCCACAAAATCAGCAGGTTGTATTGTTAGCCCGATTATAGGTATTTCTATCCAACGTTTACTTTCATTGAGGGTGAAATCTCTCATATACACAGTCGCAATAAGCACTATTGAGCCCCAAAATAGACCTTTCGAAAATTTTAGGAGGACTCTCAGTGGAATCAGGTGTACCATAAACATCATCATAAAACACATAATCACAGTGAAGGACTGCTTCACCAGGAAGCTAGATGTGTCGCCTTCGCTTTTGACATAGGCAAGCGAGGCGGTGGCAGAATAGACCACCAAGACCGAAAATAGCATCATCACAATGAGCATAGCCCATATCCATGGATCGCCCTTTAAAAAACGCATGCTATAGGGTGGATGTTTTATCATATTGCTTTGAGGTGTGTTTTCTTGTGGAGAAAATTATAAGGCTAAAGAGGGGGTGTTAGCGCTAGGTAAGTTTTCAACAAAGGTAGTGCTTTTTTGTAATTTTTCTGATAGGGGGTGGGCGAAAAAACAGAAAAAAACTCTATCTTTACGCTATGTTTGAATGTCGTGATATACATAAAAGTTTTGGGCAACTCCAGGTTCTTCGTGGGGTTAGCCTAAGTGTCTCTCAGGGAGAGATAGTCTCTATTGTTGGGGCTTCGGGAGCAGGCAAAACAACGCTCCTTCAAATCATGGGAACTCTGATGAAGCCCGATGAAGGCGAAATATTGTTAGGGGGCGAGGATATAACCAAACTCACCCCTAAGGCGCTCAGCGAGTTTCGACAAACGAAAATTGGCTTCGTGTTCCAAGCCCATCATCTGTTGCCAGAGTTTTCGGCACTGGAAAATGTGATGATCCCCTCTCTGATTGCAGGAGGCTCGAAGAGCGAGGCGCAGCAAAAAGCGCAACATCTATTGCAGAGTATGGGTCTAGGCGATAGACTCACCCACAAACCATCGACCCTCTCGGGAGGCGAGCAACAACGAATTGCAATGGCTCGAGCTTTGATTAATTCGCCATCTTTGATTTTTGCCGACGAACCCAGTGGTAACCTCGATGAGGATAATCGAGAGCAGCTTTATAGCCTGATTCAGAAGGCACGTGGGGAGTATGGTACCTCTTTTGTGATTGTTACCCATGAGCGAGATCTTGCTCAGATGGGAGATAGAGTAATACGTCTGTATGACGGACAAATTGGTCAATAGAAGATATTAAATGACAAAGCAGGAGGTAAAAGAATTTCTGGACGAACTGTTTTATCGGTTCAATCGAAGTGAATTTATAGAGGATGACCCCATTTCTGTTGCCCATCGTTTTGAGACTCGGGCAGATATTGAAATAGCAGGTTTTCTCGCAGCAACTATTGCTTGGGGTAATCGCAAGATTATAGTTAGAAATGCCCACCGCATGATGGATTTAATGGGGGGTGAACCTGCTCGTTTTGTGATGGAAGCATCCCCCGATGAGCTCTCAGATCTAGAGGGTTTTGTTCATCGCACTTTTTCGAGCGGCGATTTACAGTATTTTGTGCATGCGCTGCGTAGGATCTATCTCCACAGAGGAGGGCTAGAAGGGGTATTTTGTGGCGCTTATGAGCGGGAGGGCGATATTCGAGTGGCTTTGGCGGAGTTTTACGATTTATTCTTTGAGGAACTTCCTTTAGAACGCTCGGGGGCTCGTCGCCATTTGAGTTCTATCGCTAAGGGCTCGGCTTGTAAAAGGCTCTGTATGTTCCTGCGCTGGATGGTGCGCCGTGATAATGCTGGCGTAGATCTAGGGCTGTGGAATGATAGGATACCCGCAAGCGCACTCTATCTGCCCCTTGATGTTCATTCGGGTAATACATCTCGATCGCTAGGTATCCTCACTCGCCGAGCGAACGACTGGAAGGCGGTCGAGGAGGTGACCTCTGTTTTAAGAGAGTTTGACCACTCAGATCCCATTAAATATGACTATTCATTGTTTTGTGCAGGTATAGAGGGATATAAAATTTAACAAAACAAGGCTCCAATTGGAGCCTTGTTTTGTTGTCCTTAAGGTAAGTATTCTCCTTGGGGTGTCGATTAGTGTACCATTGAGTTATAATCTTCACAAGGATAGACCTGAAGTGAGATTACTAGTTTGCTT
>CAYJLL010000021.1:13555-14743 GCA_964370955.1 uncultured Rikenellaceae bacterium
AAATTGTTAGAAAAGATAGTTTTTTCATAAATAAATGCGAGACGACTTTCATGCTTCCTCTTTTGTTTTAGGTGTTTTTTAATGTTTACGAATATTTTTACACTCAACCAAAACGTAGGTTTGTGTGTTTTTATTGTCTAGTCTTCAGGTGAAATTATTTTTGTGCTTCTATCTCACTGAGAAGTTTTGCGAGTTCTTCGACTTTTTCTGGATTTTCCGATGCAATGTTGGTGGTCTCGAATGGATCTTTGCGCAGGTTGTAGAGTTGAGGTTCGGGTGAACATGCAGTCTCTATACCTGTCTGCCATGCGGTTTTAGCTCCACCGCTGGGTTTGATGTATTTCCAATCGCCCACCACAATAGAGCGAGTGAATCCATCTTGAATCATTACTTCACGCCCTTTTCCTTTGCCCGAGAGCATCAACGATAGTTGATCTTCACTGTCGAGCCCAGAGTTCATAGAAACTCCAAGTAGCGAAGAGAGTGAAGCGAAGTAATCCACTTGCGAAAAACGGTTATCAACTTTTTTTCCCTCAGGCACCACGCCCTTCCAGCTCACTATCATCGGAACACGAGTTCCCCCCTCAAAAACGCTATATTTCCCTCCTCTCAGACCACACGTAGGATCATGATCGCCAAGGAGTTCCACTGCGCCATCAACGTAACCATCGTCCAAAACAGCGCCATTGTCTGAGCTTAGAATAATCAGGGTATTATCTGCAATGCCAAGTTCTTCGACCTTCTCAAGTATCTGTCCCACACTCCAATCAAACTCCAAGATCGCATCACCTCTCTCGCCCATACCACTTTTGCCTTTAAACCTCCAGTGGGGTACACGAGGCACGTGAATGTCGTTTGTGGCAAAGTATAGGAAGAAAGGCTCTTTTGCGTTTTCGTCCATGAAATTCAATGCTTTTTCGGTGATACGATCAGCAATCATTTCGTCCTTCCATAGTGCTTTGCCACCTCCCTTCATGTAGCCAATTCTCGGGATACTATCCACAATGGCTTGGTTGTGTCCGTGGCTGGGGAGTATGCGCAAAAGTTCGGGGTGGGTGCTACCTAGAGGCTCGCCCTCGAATGGTTTGCGATAGCTCACCTGTATGGGTGCACTTGGGTCGTAGTCTGCCACTACGCCTTGTTCTATATACACACAGGGCACACGATCGCCCGTTGCAGCCATAATAA
>CAYJLL010000022.1:0-2312 GCA_964370955.1 uncultured Rikenellaceae bacterium
ACAACGCCAGATTTGTAACCAACTGTGTGGTGCATGTATTCCCACATTGTGCTTTCAGCCTCAACAAGATCGCCAAGTGGTTTCATCACTAGAGCTTTTTCTTTCGAAGGACAAACGTTAGCACAGTTTCCACAACCAGTACAATCCAAAGGCGAAACCTGCATTTTGAATTGATATACTTTCAATGGACCATTGCCCGTAATCATTTCAGTACCCTCTGGTGCACCAGCAGCTTCAGCCTCATCCAAAAGGAAAGGACGAATTGCAGCGTGAGGACAAACATAAGCACATTGGTTACACTGAATACAGTTGCTACCAAGCCACTGAGGGATAGAGGCAGCGATACCACGTTTTTCGTAAGCCGAAGTACCATTGTCCCAAGTTCCATCCTCGCGGCCATTGAATGCCGATACAGGAAGTGAATCGCCCTCAAGAGCGTTTACTGGTTCAACGATATTGCGGATAAACGCAGGAGTGTTTTCATCAACAACCTTAGTCTCAACCTCAAGTGAAGCCCACGCTGGGTCTACTGTGATTTGTTCAACAGCCGCACCAGCATCAACCGCCTTGTAGTTCATGTTTACGATGTTCTCACCTTTGTTGCCATAGGATTTAAGGATAGCCTTTTTCATCTGCTCAACAGCTAGCTCGTAAGGGATTACCTCGGCGATTTTGAAGAATGCAGATTGCATGATGGTGTTTGTGCGGTTGCCAAGTCCAATTTCTGTTGCAATCTTAGTTGCGTTGATTTGATAGAAATTGATATTGTGCTCTGCCATATACTTCTTCATTGAGTTTGGCAGGTGTTCAGCAACAGTCTCTTTGCTCCAGATAGAGTTCAAAAGGAAACTTCCACCGTCTTTTAGGCCTTTCAGTAGATCATACTTACCAAGGTAAGAGGGAACGTGACAGGC
The DNA here is from genome assembly GCA_964370955.1 of uncultured Rikenellaceae bacterium. Taxonomy (GTDB): domain Bacteria; phylum Bacteroidota; class Bacteroidia; order Bacteroidales; family Rikenellaceae; genus Mucinivorans. The sequence continues at coordinate 915 of CAYJLL010000022.1, forward strand.
AACAAAGTCTGGAGTGGTCACCAAATATGTCGAGCGAATTGGAGTGTCACCAAAGCGAAGGTGAGATGAGGTGTAACCACCTGATTTCTTCGAGTCATATGAGAAATAAGCCTGACAGTACTTATCGGTGTTGTCACCAATGATCTTAATAGAATTTTTGTTAGCACCCACTGTACCATCGGCACCAAGGCCAATAAAGCGAGCCTCGAAAGTACCATCATTAGAAGTCGAAATTTCAGCACCAACTGGTAGTGATTTGAAAGTTACATCATCAACAATACCAACCACAAAACCGTTCTTAGGCTCGTTTTGTGCTAGGTTGTCATACACTGCCACGATTTGAGCAGGAGTAGTATCTTTCGACGAAAGACCATATCGACCGCCAATGATGAGCGGACGTTTCTCCATGTCATAGAATAGATCTTTAACATCCAAGTACATAGGCTCTCCGTTTGCACCAGGCTCTTTTGTGCGATCCAAAACGCAGATACGCTCAACGCTCTTTGGAAGTGCATCAAAGAAATATTTAGCTGAGAATGGGCGGTATAGGTGAACGGTCATAAGACCAATTTTCTCACCAGCAGCAACCTTCATATCTATCACCTCTTTGATGGTCTCGGTCACCGAACCCATAGCAATGATGATGTTTGTTGCATCCTGCGCACCATAATATGTAAATGGCTTGTAGGTGCGACCAGTGATCTCTGAGATCTTGCCCATGTATTCGTTTACGATATCTGGTACTGCGTCATAGAACTTGTTTGCAGCCTCACGACTCTGGAAGTAGATATCAGGATTCTGAGCCGTACCACGAGTCTCAGGATTATTTGGATTCAATGCGCGCGCTCTAAACTCGCTCAAAGCTTTCTCGTCAACAAGAGCTTTTAGGGTCTCGGTGTCGAATTCTTCGATTTTTTGAATCTCATGTGAGGTACGGAAACCATCGAAGAAATTAACAAAAGGAATACGAGATTTGATAGAAGTCAAATGAGATACTGCCGAGAGGTCCATAACCTCTTGTACTGACCCCGACGCTAGCATAGCAAAACCAGTTGCACGAGTAGACATAACGTCTTGGTGGTCTCCGAAGATCGAAAGAGCCTGCGATGCCAATGCACGTGCCGACACATGGAATACCCCTGGGAGTAGCTCACCTGCCATTTTATACATGTTGGGGATCATTAGTAGTAGACCCTGAGACGCGGTATAGGTGGTGGTTAGAGCACCAGCCTGAAGCGAACCGTGCATAGCGCCAGCTGCGCCAGCCTCAGATTGTAATTCTACAACTTTTACGGTTTCTCCAAAAATGTTTTTCTTCCCCGCTGCAGCCCACTCGTCAACATATTCAGCCATTGTCGAGCTAGGAGTGATAGGGTAGATGGCTGATACCTCGCTGAA
>CAYJLL010000022.1:2322-4289 GCA_964370955.1 uncultured Rikenellaceae bacterium
GAACATATACGCAATATGTGCAGCGGCGTAGTTACCATCACAGGTGATAAATTTTTTTGCCATTTTATTAATGCTTATTTCGTTAGTACTTGATAATTAATAGTAATTACCTGGGTTAGATATACTGCAAATATAGGGAAATTCTTTGAAGAAAGTGAATTCCTTTGCGATTTTTTGCAATTTTTCTACCTAAATTTAGGTAGCTGGATTTTGTTGGTTTAGTTTGGCGGTGAGTATCATTGCGATATCCGCATTTTTCTCCAATGAGATAATCTCGCCACCTTGGACAATCGAGATACTACCTCTCTCCTCAGACACAACAATAACAAGCGCATCTGTTGCCTCGCTAAGCCCAATGGCTGCACGGTGGCGAAGACCCAAATGAGCTGGAATCTCAGGGTTGTCTGAGGTGGGAAGGATACAACGAGCGGCCTCCACTCTGTTGTGCTTGATGATGGCAGCGCCATCGTGCATGGGCGAATTTTTGAAAAATAGCGCCTCAATCAGGCGAGAAGATAGTTGTCCGTCAATTATATCGCCACTCTGGGCATAGCTCCTAAGATCTGAGGCTCGCTCAATGACAATTAGTGCCCCAGTTAGAGTTGAAGACATGTTGCGCAGGGCAGAGCTGAGCTCAGCGATCATCTGTTCGTCGATGCTGATGGATTGTGAGTTGTTCAATAGGCGGCGAATAAACTTGTTACGAGAGTAAGCAATGCGAGAACCAAGCAATAGTAGGTAGCGGCGTATCTCGCCTTGGAACACAATCACTAGCGCTATGGCTCCCACACCCATCACCTGCCCCAGGATAGTACTCAAAAGTTCCATATTCATCAAACGCACCACCGTATAAATACCATAGAGTATGGCAACGCCAAAGAATATGCTTAGTGCCGCGGTGCCTCGAATCATTCGATATACCTGCGATAGCAGTAATGCCACAAGCGCAATGTCGAGTATGTCGATTATTTTAATATCAATAAAATCCATGTTTTACTTTTTCGTGTTTTTAATATGGCCACTTTTCGTCTGTCCAGATCTCGTAAGCCTTTTGCGCTTGAAGCTCAAGCATCCTAAGCCCTGAGATCACCGCAGCCCCTCTTTTTCGACCCTGGCGTATAAATTCAGTTTGGGCTGGATTGTAAACTAAATCATAAAGGTAGTGTTTTTTTCCTAAAACACAATAGTTAATCTGGGGGGCTTGTTCTACGTTGGGATACATGCCAAGGGGGGTGCAATTGATAATAAGATGGGAGTATTTTAATAGCTCATCGCTGAGATTTTCGTAGTTTAACTCCCCATGGCGCGATACCATTCTATATTCGATTCCAAGGGTAGTGAGTACATAACACACTGCCCTTGAAGCTCCACCAGAGCCTAGTACTAAAGCTTGTGGTCGGTTCTTTCCTATGAGATCCAGAAGTGATAGTTCGAATCCATGAGCATCAGTGTTATAGCCTTTTAGGGTTCCATCGCATTGAACTTTTACGCAATTCACCGCTCCGATTTGTTCGGCCTCGTGGGAGAGGGAGTTTAGAAAAGGTATTACGGCTAGTTTGTGGGGGATGGTCACACTGAAACCCTTGAGATCCTTGGGGCGATTATCGAGCAGTTGCCCAGGGGTTGGGAATTCAAAATTATCATAGTCCAAGCGCCCCTGAAAATATTTTTTAGAAAAGGAATGCCCCAGTGGGTAACCCAAAAGTCCGTACTTTGCCATAGTTTTAGTGTTTGTGATTATAGGTTGCGTTGTAAATTTAGTTATTATAGTAAAAACAAAGGTATAAAAAATCGTTATTTTTTTGCAAGTATAAAAAAAATACTTACTTTTGAGGAAGATAAACAAATTTAAAAAAAATAAATCTAAATACAACACTATTATGGCTTATTACGAAGAGAATTACAGAAGCGGTGGGTATGGCTCACGAAGCGAATCAATGGACGAGGAAGTGTTCTCTGTTCCTGTA
>CAYJLL010000022.1:4319-14596 GCA_964370955.1 uncultured Rikenellaceae bacterium
CACTGAGAGTCGCAAAAAACAACTTCGTGAGGGCGGTTTTTCAATCGACAAGCAAAAACTTCACCTCTATAAAGAAGACTTCATGAAATTTGCTGCAGGTCTTCAAGAGGTTCTAGATTATATCCGTAAGGAAAAACCAGAATTTGCAGAGGCTGAGGCTCGTGGTGAATACGACAAACCTTATGAGCAGCGCTCTGAGAATGTGAATGGATCTGCAAAGTCAGATTTGTTCTAGGATTTTCAGCAAAACTCTTGTGCGGGATTGATTTAGCGTGTGATAATGCAGGATAAGGCAGTTGTAGTTGCTCTCTCTGGAGGGCTTGATTCAGTGGCTTGTGCGCTTAAGTTGCGCGAGGCAGGCTATAGAGTGCTCGGTGTACATTTTAAACTGGGCGATAGCCAACAAGAGGCTGAGCGTGCGCAATCCTACGCCAAACAGATCGGTGTGGAGTGTGAGGTGATCGATCTATATGAAGAGTTTCAGAAAACTGTAGTAAGCTATTTTCAAAATGAAATACGAGCAGGACGCACGCCAGCGCCCTGCTCTTTTTGTAACCCTAATTTCAAGTGGGCAAATCTAATAAAATATGCTGACTCCCACGGGATTCACCATATCGCCATGGGGCATTATGTCCGCCTTCAAACTATACTGGGGAGGGTTTATGTCTCTCGTGGTGTGGACTCAACCAAAGATCAATCCTATTATCTGTGGGATCTAGATCAGAGTATTCTCGCAAGAGCGATATTTCCTTTGGGTGAGATGACCAAGTCTCAAGTTAAGGAATATCTCCAAGGGAGAGGATTCGAACAGATTGCTTCTACGCGTGAGAGCATGAGTTTGTGTTTTTTACCCTCTAAGGTAAGTTATGGCGATTATCTTCGCTCTGAGTTTGATTGTGCTAAAGGCGATGTACTTGATTCTTCGATGCGCACAATTGGATCTCACAATGGTTGTGTGCTTTATACTGTTGGGCAAAAGCGAGGATTTGATATTTTGCCTGAATATGCCGATAAAAAATGGGCAGTTCTAAGAATTGATAGCTCAACTAATTCTGTAATAGTAAGCTCAAACGATGACGATTTTTACCACAATAGCTTTGAATTATGCGCATGGCGTCTTCCCGCTCGCGCTTTTGAGCGTAGCGAGCACCTCACTATAATGGTTCGAGGTCTAGGGCGTAACCCTCGTGGGGGTTGTAGTTTTGAGCAGCAGGCAGATGGAATACTTAAAGTGACTCTGCTCACTGACAAGGCTTGGGCTTTGGCAGCGGGACAACCCGTTGTGTTCTATGATGGCGACCTGCTTTTGGGCGGCGGTTATATGCTCTAGATAACTGCTGTTTACGGCCTGCAGTCAAATGATAAAAGGGGGTCTATGCCCCCTTTCTATCTTCTATTACCCCATTCTGTCTCGGAAGTCTTCGTAGCCAAATTCTCTTACAACACGAATATCCCCCTGCAAATCTTCTATGGCAATGCTCGGATGGTGCACACCGTTGAACATCGTGGTTTTGACCATGGTGTAGTGTATCATATCCTCGAAAATCAGCTCATCGCCCACCTGCGGTTCGTTTTCAAAAATCCATTCGCCCATAAAATCACCAGCTAAACAGCTATTGCCACCTAATCGCCATCCCTTTTCATCTGGGGTAGCCTCACGTGCACCTCTAACGGTGGGCGTGTAGGGCATTTCCAAACAATCGGGCATGTGGCAAGCGAACGACACATCGAGCATAGCCGTTGGCACTCCGTCGTTACAGACAATGTCCTCAATGGTGGAAACTAAATAACCAGTCTGCCACGTGAAAGCACTCCCCGGTTCGAGTATAACCTTCAGGTGAGGATGTCGACTTTTGAATCCTTTTAGGATCTCTATTAGGTAGTTAGCATCATAATCTTTGTGAGTGATGAGGTGGCCTCCACCCATATTGACCCATTTCACGTGAGGGAGAAGGTGTGCAAATTTCGTCTCAAAACTCTCAAGCGTGGCTGCTAAATCCGCAGGGCGACTCTCGCAAAGTGAATGAAAATGCAGACCCTCGACACCCTTGGGCAGAGCATCTAGATCCGAAGCCTTTACACCGAGGCGAGAACCTGCAGAGCAAGGATTATACAAGTCGGTCTCCACAGTGGAATACTCGGGATTGACCCTCAAACCAATAGAAACACCCTTGTCAAGCGATCGTTGGCGGAATCTATCGAGTTGGCCCAAGGAATTAAAAGTAATGTGCGAGCTGCACTCGATAATCTCTTTGAAACTACGATCTGTGTAGGTCGGGGCGTAGCTATGCGATTTTGCGCCGAATTTCTCAACTATCAGGCGTGCTTCGGCAGCCGAACTAGCGGTTGCACTATCGAAATATTCCCTGATGATAGGGAATATCGACCACATTGCTGATGCCTTGAGCGCAAGAATAATCTTAACGCCAGAAAGGTCGGCCACTTCACGAATTTGTCTGAGATTGTCTCTTAGTTTACTCTCCTCGAGCAAATAATATGGTGATTGAGGTTTCATTATGAATTATAATAAAGAAAAGGAGCTCTAAAGCTAGCCCTAGAACTCCTGTAAATTGACTATGGGCGGATACCGCTACAATTCCAAATCTCCGTCGAATACTTCTATCCAAGGAAGACCCTGCTCGCCAAGTTCTGCTAGGAATGGATCGGGATTGAACTCCTCGACATTAAATACCCCTGCGCCGCTCCATAGGCCTCGTGCCCACATCGCCGCACCAAGAGCTGCTGGAACTCCAGTTGTATAGCTAACCCCTTGAGAGTTTGTCTCTTTGTAGGCTGCCTCGTGGCTACAGTTGTTGTAGATATAGTAGGTGCGTTCTTTGCCGTCCTTGATACCACGGATACGACAACCGATAGAGGTCTGACCAGTGTAGTTCTCGCTTAGAGACTTAGGATCAGGAAGTACAGCCTTTAGGAATTGAATAGGAACAATCTCAGTGCCGTTGTAGTTGATAGGCTCGATACCTGCCATACCGATATTTTGAATCACACGCAGGTGAGTTAGGTACTCCTGCGAGAAAGTCATCCAAAAACGTGCACGCTTGAGCGTTGGGTAGTTCTTAACCAACGACTCTAGTTCTTCGTGGAAGATAACATACGACTCCTGTGGGCCAATCTCTGGGTAGGTCAGAGGTTGGTGAATTTCGTGTGGTTCGGTTTCAACCCACTCTCCATTTTCCCAGTATTTACCTTTTTGAGTTACCTCGCGGATGTTGATCTCGGGGTTGAAGTTTGTTGCGAAAGCCTTGCCGTGGTTACCAGCGTTGCAGTCTACGATATCTAGATAGTGAATCTCATCGAAGTGATGCTTAGCTGCATAGGAAGTAAAGATCGAAGTCACCCCAGGGTCGAAACCACAACCAAGAATAGCAGTCAAGCCAGCCTCTTTAAAACGGTCTTGGTATGCCCACCGCCAAGAGTACTCAAAGTGAGCTTCCTCTTTGGGTTCGTAGTTGGCGGTGTCAAGATAGTTCACACCACACTCCAAACAAGCGTCCATAATGGTTAGATCCTGATAGGGGAGTGCCACGTTAATAACTAGATCTGGGCCAAAGGCACGCATAACACGACAGATGTCTGCAACGTTGTCCGCATCTACCACATCAGTCTTGATGCGATCGCCGCCGATTCTTGCGGCAATATCATCACACTTAGATTTTGTGCGGCTAGCCAACATAATGTCAGTGAAAATAGGGTTGGCGGCAACCTTGTGTGCCACAACAGTTCCAACGCCTCCAGCTCCGATAATTAGTACTTTACACATTTTTTCTGTTATTTATTAAATTGTATTGTTTGCTTTAATTGGATCACAAATTTAGGAATTTATTTTTAAATTCTGAGCTATTTGTTCTCAAAGTCGAAAACTAGTTTATTTTTTCAAGATTTATGATCCTGCAATTTTCTATGGTTTTATAGGTAGCTCTGTGAGCGCTTAGGCTGATTTTTGGAGCTTCTATACCACTGCGATTTGGTTTTTTGTAGAGCTCTTCAAGAGTTTTGCTGCTCTCAAAAATCATGATTTCGTCATAAACTCCCTCCTCTATAAAGCTGTTCAAGAGCTTCGTACCACCCTCTATAATCAGAGATTGAACTCCCTGGCTGTGTAGCGCATCGAGGATTTGTGGAGGTGTTGGATTTTGATAATCTAGTGGTAAGACTTTCAGGTGTTTATGCTCCTTGAAAAGCTCTTTGGCGGGGTTTAGATTTTCGCTTTTCGTGAAGAGTATGGTGTTTTGACTATCGTCGTATATTTTTTTTGATAGGTCTATTTCGAGGTTCTCAGAAAAAGTTATCCTTGTTGGGTTCTTCCCAAAATAGCTGCGCACGTTCAGCGCAGGGTTATCCATTTCGACAGTTACGCGCCCCACAGCAATTGCATCATACTGCGCTCTGAGCTTGTGTACCATCGTGCGATTCGCCTCGCCCGTGAACCACACAGCAGGCTCATCATTTTTTCTTTCAATATCCAGAAATCCGTCTGAACTTTGCGCCCATTTCAATAGTACATAAGGGCGTTTTTTTAGGTGTGAACTGAAAAATGGCTTGTTGATTTGCAGACATTCTCTTTCCAGCACTCCCACAATTACCTTTATGCCAGCCTCTTTGATTCGCCTTATGCCCTCGCCCTGAACCTTGATGTTTGGGTCCACAGAACCAATAACAACCCTAGAGAAACCTTCCTCTATGATGCGGTCACAGCACGGCGGAGTTTTGCCCCAGTGCGAGCAGGGTTCAAGTGTGACGTAGATACAAGCACCACGTAGCAGTTCTTTATCTTTTACCGAGTCAATAGCATTGACCTCGGCATGAGGCCCGCCATATTCTCTGTGCCAGCCCTCGCCAATAATCTCACCACCGCTAGAGACTATCACAGAGCCTACCACGGGGTTAGGTGAGGTCTTTCCCTTGCCCAATATAGCCAGTTCAATGGCGCGTCGCATAAAATAAATATCCTTCTTCATTCCACAAAAATAACTATCTTTGCTTAAAATTTAGCACACTATGACAATAAATTACGCAAGAAACCTCGCAAGCTCCTCTCTCTCTGCGCTCTACGAGAACAGTGAAGCTTTGTCTATTGCCGATAGGCTGCTGTTGGATATGTTTGGTGTTACGACCACCGACCGTCTGCTCAAAGGTGACACACAAGAGGTGGACGAGGCTCGTTTTGAGACTGCTTTGCAAAGGCTATCCAATGGCGAGCCAGTGCAGTATGTTGTTGGTTTTGAGTGGTTTTGCGATATGCGTTTTGAGCTGAATAGTTCGACTTTAATTCCTCGTGTTGAGACCGAAGAGTTGGCGCAGTGGATAATTTCAGATACTCCACAGCGCAGCACAGTTTTAGATATTGGAACGGGTAGTGGCGCTTTGGCAGTAACCTTAGCTCGCCACATAGAGGGAGCGAAGGTGAGTGCGATTGATATATCTCGTGAGGCGATAGAGATGGCTAGGGGGAATGCAAAAGCAAATAGCGTAGAGGTGGAGTTTATTGAAATGGATATTTTTGAGTACGTCCCTTTAAAAGAAAATTTTGATGTGATAGTGAGTAATCCGCCCTATGTTTGTGAGCGAGAAAAACCTCTTATGCACTCCAATGTGTTAGACTTTGAGCCGCATCGTGCTCTTTTTGTGAGCGATGAGGATCCCTTGATTTTCTATCGCCATATTGCAACCCTTGCTGCGAGGGCTCTTAAGCCTGATGGTAAATTATATTTTGAGATCAATGAAGCTTACCCCTCTGAAATGGTGGAACTTTTGGAGTCTCTCGGATTTGTGGATATTATGCTCAAGGAGGATATTCGCCAAAAACCCCGAATGATATGTGGGAGAAAAAAATAGAAAAACCCAAGACCAAGACCCCCGAAAAAGCGCTTGAAACTCTCAGGTGGTTGTGCTCGAAAATGGAGCGTTCGCTTTACGATGCAAGGATGTCTTTGAGGCGTTGGGGGGTGGATCCAAGTGAGTGGGATTCAATACTCGAATCGCTCCTATCTGATAAATACATAGACCTCGGGCGTTATGCACGAGCGTTTGTGCGAGAGAAAGTCAGCGCAGGAGGGTGGGGCGAGCGCAAAATCCGTTTTGCTCTCTCTCGAAAGGATATTCCCAAGGCGATAATTGATGAGGCGATAGAGGAATATTTCTCTCCCGAGCAGGCAAAAGGTCAACTCTTCGAGCTCCTCACGAGAAGATTCGAAAGCGAGCGCAAAAAGAATGACGACCTTTATAAAATAAAAACAAAACTTTACCGCTGGGCTGCTTCACGGGGCTATGAAAGCGAACAAATATCAAATACACTAGACAGAATAATTAGAAATAACGATGAGCAAGATTAGATTTTTTATCACCATACTTCTTTTGACTACAACCGCAGCCTTTGCCCAAAAACAAATCTCCTATCGCTCGCCAGTTGATTTTGCTATGACCCTAGCTGGTAACTTTGGCGAAATTCGTGCTGGTCATTTCCATGCGGGAATAGATATTAAAGCACTGCGTGGCGTTGGGAGTCCGATTTATGCTGTTGAGGATGGCTATGTCTCTCGCATTAGTGTCTCGCCCACGGGCTATGGAAATATGATGATGATTACCCACACCGATGGCACTCACTCTTTGTATGCCCATCTCGATGATTTTGCGCCTCAGTATCGTGACTATATAGAGCGTGTGCAACTCTCTTCCAAACGTTATAAGGTCGATCGCTATATAGAGAAAGGTAAATTTCCAGTGACCAAAGGCGATGTGATTGCCACCATGGGCAATACTGGTAGTTCAGCAGGACCTCACCTGCATTTTGAATTTCGCCATGCTGCAACTAGCAATACTGTGAACCCTCTGCATTTTGCCAATTATGTAGTAGCCGATAGAGTAGCGCCTTCGGTTCATAGGGTATTTGTTTATCAGCGTGATACGGTGATCTTGGGTGTGCCCATATTTTCATTGCTAGAGACTCGCAAGACCAGATCAGGAGGCGATGGTACTCTTGTTCTTGAAGGAGGTTCACTCAAAGTAAACAAACCATTTTACTTGGCATATGAGGTGATCGACTATAAGGACGGTCGCACAAACACTATGGGCATTACGGGGATGACTCAAAGCGTGGACGAGCAAAAGAATTTTGGTTTTAATATCAACGAGATTCCATTTGGCACAACTCGCTATATCAACACCTTCACTCAGTATGACCAAAACCGCGCGAGCCGCTATCATGTCTTACGTGCCTACCGCTCACAAAATAACCCTCTGCATCTGTATCAGGGCGTAGTGAATCGAGGTCTTGTTTCTGTTCCACGCACTGGTGAGTCGCTCTCTATGCAAACTACATTTTGGGATGACAATGAGAATAAAACAACATTAGTGTTTTCTGTCGAAAAATCTCCTGAAGAACCAAAGAAACATGTAATCTCGCCAACCGATAGAATCGCTTATTGCAATATGCCTTTCGCTTATTCCGACTCGCTGTTTTCGGTTGCAATTGATCCTAATAGCCTATACGAGTCAACATTCTTGCCCATCTACCACCAAAATGGTGAGTACATTGTTGGGGAGGCTTCGCTGCCTTTGCAGAAATACTATAATCTAGCAATCGAACAGGGCATTGATTCATCTTTGCGCTCTAAGGCACTTTTGGTTACCCAGAGCTCAAAAGGACTGTCAAGTCAAGGTGGTGAATGGAAAGATGGGGCTCTAAGGGCTCGCCTTCGTTCGTTTGGGCGTTTTAAGATTGCCTATGACACTATTGCCCCAACCATCACCCCTCAGCAAACAGAGGGCGTGGTGAGTGCTAAAACGTTGCGTTTTAAGATTGCCGATAATCTTTCGGGCGTTGCAAGCTATAATATCTATGTGGATGATAAATGGGTAATAGGCGCTTTCGACCCCCGAATACTCACTCTGTGGTATGAGCTGGAGCGAGATGGGACCCCGCGTGAAAGAAATGTGAGGGTTGAGGTGAGCGACTATAAAGGAAATAAAACAACAATAAAAAAAACATACAAATGGTAAAGAATTATGTATTGGAGGTGTGTGCAAACTCTGTTGAGAGTTGCATTGAGGCGCAAAAAGGCGGAGCCTATCGTGTCGAACTTTGTGCTGGTATCCCCGAGGGTGGAACCACTCCCTCCTATGGCGATATGGTGCTAGCTCGTGCAAACACCACCCTTAAACTCAATGTGATTATTCGTGCTCGTGGGGGGGACTTCCTCTATTCTGAACTCGAAATGCAGACTATGGTCGAGGATATTAAGATAGCTCGAACCCTTGGAGTTGATGGTGTGGTTTTTGGCTGCTTGACCGCTCAGGGCAAAGTGGATAAAGAGGCGAACAAGCGCCTAATGGATGAGGCTAAGGGGCTTTCGACTACCTTCCATCGTGCATTTGATATGTGTGATGATCCTTTCGAGGCTCTCGAAGATATTATCTCTCTTGGCTTTGATCGCATCCTTACATCGGGGCAAGAACCTACCGCTCCTGAAGGGGTCGAACTGTTGGCTCAACTAGTGGAAAAAGCGGCAGGGCGCATTATTATTATGCCAGGTTGTGGAGTTAGAGAAGATAATATTGCAGAGTTGGCACAAAAGACGGGCGCAGTGGAGTTTCACAGCTCCTCTCGTGGAGTGGTTGCTAGCGAAATGCAGTATCGCAATGCCCGAGTATCTATGGGTGGCGAGGTGAAGATAGATGAATATGCACGTGATGTGACCTCAAAGGAAAAGGTGACTCAATTAATCGAGGCTCTAAAAAATGTATAATGTAGTAGTAATAGGTGCAGGGGTTGCAGGACTTTTTGCAGGAGGACTTTTGGCTCAAAAAGGGCGCAAGGTTGTGGTGCTTGAAAAAATGGAAAAACCAGCTCGCAAACTGCGCATCACGGGCAAAGGGCGTTGTAATATCACCAACACCAAAACCAAAAGTGAATTCTTGGAGCGTGTGCATTCAGGACGAGAATTTATCGAAATGGCTTTTGATGGATTTACAAATTCGGATGCCATTGAGTTTTTCAACTCAATAGGACTTCCAACCGCCCAGGAGCGAGGGGGGCGTATCTTCCCCCAGTCTGGTTCGGCGGTTGAGGCGGCAAACGTGATGGTCGAGTGGGCGCAGAGCAAGGGTGCTGAGATTCGCTGTAAGAGCGAGGTGGAGAGTTTGATCAAATCGGACGAAGGCTTTGAACTGAAACTAAAAGACGGACAGAGTTTGACTGCCGAGGCGGTGGTCGTCGCCACTGGCGGAGTGAGCTACCCCTTGACGGGTTCAACGGGCGATGGCTATTATTTTGCTCACGACTTTGGCCATACAATTGTTCCTGTACTGCCCTCGTTGGTGGCGTTGAGAATAGATGAGGTAGTGGATGATGTAGAGTTGCGCAATGTTGAGATTCGCCTTGTGGTGGATTCTGCGGTGGTGGATAGTCGCTTTGGAGATGTGGATTTTTCGAGCCGTGGCATAGGTGGTGGTGCTGCTTTGCAGCTGTCGCGTGCGGCAGTTGAGGCTGTGGCAGATAGGCGAATGGTTGAGGTGGAGTTGGATATGAAATCTGCTCTCTCGCTTGATAAACTAGTGGCTCGCTTGCGTCGTGAGATAGATGCACTTGAAGGAAAAATTACTGTTAAGGAACTGCTGCGCAAGATACTACCTCGCGAGATGGTCGGAGCGGTGTTGAGTCGCATAGAAGCGGGGGGCAAACGTGTGTTGGGCGAGATGAGCGACCTGCAAAGTAATCGTACGGTGCTTGCCATTGCCAAGACCGTTAAGAATCTACGCTTCGAGATTGTGGACTATGGTGACTTTACCCAAGCGATCATCACCAATGGTGGCGTGTCGCTCGAACAGATTAATCCTCTCACGATGGAATCCACGCTCTGCGCTGGGCTTTACTTTGTGGGCGAAGTGCTCGATATGGATGCTGATACGGGGGGCTATAATATTCAGCTTGCGCTTTCGAGTGCTCACGCAGCTGCAAAATCGCTGTAAAGGCTATGTTGAGTTATTATCAAAAAATGCGCCTTCGCCACTTTTTTGTGGCTCGCCACCGCAGGGGACACGGGATACATTCGCCTTTTTTGTATGATTTTTTGCGCGGCTACTATTTAAGTTCTGGGCGAGATAAGCTACTCAGATTGCTAAAGGCTCGTGGGTTCGATTTTGTGATGGTAGATAGTGCGCAGGAACTTGCCGCCGCTACTGCGGAGGTGGTGCTATGGAAAAAACCTTTTCAAGATAAAAACGAACTAGAGCAGTGGGAGAGTTGGCGAGAGAGTAAT
>CAYJLL010000023.1:0-14477 GCA_964370955.1 uncultured Rikenellaceae bacterium
CTCCGCTTGAGCGACCTTCACCACCACCCATCGGGTGATCCACTGGGTTCATTACAACACCACGTACGTGAGGACGACGTCCCAACCAGCGTCTGCGACCGGCTTTACCGTGTTGTTCTAGTTTGTGGTCAGGGTTAGACACTGCACCAATTGTTGCACGACAAGTAGTAAGAATCATACGAGTCTCACCTGATGGCAACTTGATGATAGCGTACTTGCCCTCACGAGCTAGCAACTGAGCATAGGTTCCTGCCGAACGAGCAAGGATAGCACCTTGACCTGGGTTCAACTCAATACAGTGGATAACTGTACCTAGTGGAATTTCAGAAAGGTAAAGAGTATTACCAACCTCAGGAGCAACGCCTGCGCCACTTTGGATAGTTTGACCAACAGTCAAACCATTTGGAGCAACGATGTAACGCTTCTCACCATCGGCGTAAACTACCAATGCGATACGAGCTGAACGGTTTGGAGCATACTCGATAGTTTTAACTGTAGCAGCATAAGCATCTTTCTCACGATTGAAATCGATCATACGATACATACGCTTGTGACCACCTCCGATATCGCGCATGGTCATCTTACCTGTATTGTTACGTCCGCTACCACGGCTCCAAAGAGGAGCGACTAGCGACTTCTCTGGCTTTGACGCTGTAATATCGTCAAAAGTGCCAATAATCTTGTGTCTTTGACCCGGAGTTGTGGGTTTGAATTTTTTTACTGCCATTTTGTTTAGATATTACCGTAGAAATCAATGCTATCGCCAGAACGTAGCGTTACGATTGCTTTTTTAAAGTTATTTGTACGACCTTGAAGGTAGCCCGACTTGGTGTAGCGAGCCTTATTTTTGCCATCATAGTTCATGGTGTTGACTCTCTCTACGACTACGCCGTACATTGCTTCAACAGCCGCCTTGATCTCAAGCTTGTTAGCTCTTGGATCAACGATAAAACCGTATGAGCCCAACTTTTCGCCCTGGGCTGTCATTTTCTCGGTTAGTATAGGCTTAATTAGTATATTCATTGTCTTATTTTATCTGTGAATGAGTTTTAGGCTAGCATTTCATTAACAACCTCAACTGCGCTCTCTGCCATAAGGATATGCGAGTAGTTCATTACGTCGTAGGTGTTAAGAGTTGCTGCGTTTATCACTTTAACTTTTTGCAAGTTGCGAGCTGCTAGAGCTACGTTTGCATCGGTCTCTGCCAACACAACTAGTAGTTTAACGCCACCCAAAGCTAGAGCATTTGCAGCAGAGATAAACTCTTTTGTTTTTGGAGACTCTAGGGTGATGTTATCTACAACTGTGATTGCCTCAGAGGCTGCTTTCAAAGAAAGAGCTGAACGACGAGCAAGTTGCTTAAGTTTTTTGTTTAGTTTGAAAGAGTAGTCACGAGGCACTGGACCAAATACACGACCACCACCCACGAAGATTGGTGATTTGATAGATCCGCAACGTGCGCCACCTGTTCCTTTTTGTTTCTTTAGTTTGCGAGTAGAACCTGCAACTTCACCACGCTGCTTAGCTTTGTGAGTTCCCTGACGCTGATTAGCTAGGTACTGCTTCACATCTAGGTAGATTGCGTGTTGATTAGGCTCAATAGCAAAGATGTTGTCTGCAAGGGTTACTGATTTTCCTGTAGCTTCACCCTTAATGTTTTTTACACTGATTTCCATGTGGTTACTGCTCAATTAAAACGTAAGACCCTTTTGGTCCTGGGATAGAACCTTTAACTAGAATTAGGTTATTCTCTGGGATAACCTTAAGCACTTTTAGGTTAAGCGCTTTTACTTGATCGCCACCCGTGCGACCTGCCATGCGCATACCTTTGCGTACACGAGAAGGCCATGAAGAAGCACCAAGTGAACCCGGGTGACGTTGACGGTTGTGCTGACCGTGAGTTTGACCACCCACACCGGCAAAGCCGTGACGCTTAACTACACCCTGAAAACCTTTACCCTTAGAAACGCCCGTTACGTCAACCCACGCATCCTCAAGGATTACGTCAGCAGAAACAGTATCGCCTAGCGAAAGATTTTCGTCAAAGAGCTCAAACTCTGCGAGTTTATACTTTGGAGTCGTATTTGCTTTCGCAAAATGACCCAACATTGGTTTGCTGGTGTTTTTCTCTTTCTTGTCGCCATAGGCAAGTTGCACTGCAGAGTATCCATCTTTCTCTACTGTACGAATTTGCGTAACTACACAGGGACCAGCTTCGATAACAGTGCATGGGATATTTTTCCCCTCGGCACTGAAAACGGATGTCATTCCGATTTTTTTTCCAATAAGTCCTGACATTGGTTTATATAAAGTTATTTGTTTATATTCCAGTTAATTACACTCCGCATTGTGCTGGAATTACCCACAATGCAGGATGCAAAGGTACACATTTTATTTGAATCAGCAAACTATTTGATCTTTTTTTACACTTTTTTCTCTCTTTAACAGTCATTTAGGCTAAATTAAAAATATTAATTAATACCTTTGCACATGATTTGCCCCGCCTGGGTAAAAACGACAGGAAATCTCGGGGCGATCGCAACAAATACTGTTTATTTATATTTTAACAAAACAATAAAAACTCAATGAACAAAGTACTTCTAATGATCCTCGATGGATGGGGGATAGGAAACAAGACTAAGTCGGATGTGATCTACTCGATGCACCCAAAATTTATGGAATCGCTAATGGAGAAATACCCTCACTCGGAGCTTCGCACCGATGGTGAGAATGTGGGTTTGCCTGACGGGCAGATGGGTAACTCTGAGGTGGGTCACCAAAATATTGGTGCAGGTCGCATCATCTATCAAGATCTAGTTAAGATCAACCGCACTATCCGCGAGGACAAACTAAAAGAGAATCCTGAGATTGTAGCGGCCTACGACTATGCAAAGACTAATGGCAAGTCGGTTCACTTTATGGGCTTGGTCTCAGACGGTGGTGTTCACAGTTCATTGGAGCACCTAAAGGCTCTGACTGACCTAATTGAAACATGGGGCATAGAGAATGCTTTTGTACACTGTTTTATGGATGGTCGTGACACTGACCCTCGCAGTGGTAAAGGTTTCATCGAGGCGCTTGCTTCTCACCTAGAGGGAGGTAAAAAAGGTGCTATCTCGGACATCGTTGGTCGTTTCTATGCTATGGACCGCGACCAGCGTTGGGAGCGTGTTAAGATTGCCTATGACCTATTAGTTAAGGGCGAGGGCGAGAAATTCGCTGACCCAGTGGCGGCTATGCAGAGCAGCTACGATGCAGATGTGACCGATGAGTTTATCAAGCCTATTGTGATTGAGGGCGTAGATGGCACAATCAAGGAGGGTGACGTTGTTATCTTCTTCAACTATCGTAACGACCGTGCTAAGGAGCTTACTATCGCCCTAACTCAAAAGGATATGCCTGAACAGGAAATGAAAACTCTTCCTCTGCATTTCTGCACAATGACTCCTTATGATTCTTCTTTCGAGGGACTTCACATCATCTTCAACAAGGACAACATCCAAAACACTCTAGGGGAGTACATCTCAGCTAAGGGTGGCAAGCAGTTGCGCATCGCCGAGACTGAGAAATTCGCTCACGTTACTTTCTTCTTTAACGGAGGTCAAGAGCAGCCTTTCGAGGGTGAGAGTCGTATTTTGATTAACTCTCCAAAGGTGGCCACTTACGACCTACAACCTGAAATGAGCGCACCAGAGATCACCGAAGCACTAGTTGCTGAGCTAAACAAAGGTGAAAATGATTTTGTTTGTTTGAACTTTGCCAATGGTGATATGGTGGGACACACTGGTATCTACGAGGCTATCCAAAAAGCAGTCGACACTGTGGACACTTGCGTTGAGAAAGTGGTTACTGCTGCTCAGGCTAATGGTTACACCACTCTTATCTGTGCAGACCATGGTAATGCGGACAACGCAGTAAACGAAGACGGTTCGCCTAACACGGCTCACTCTTTGAACCCCGTTCCTTTTGTTGTGGTTTCAGATGAGTACACTTCGGTTAAAGATGGCGTGTTGGCGGATATCGCACCAACGGTTCTTAAGCTTATGGGCTTGGAAGTTCCATCTGATATGACTGGAACTTCACTGCTGTAGTCTCTTCGCTTAGAGACTATATAACAATAAATGCCTATCCTTATCGCTAAGGGTAGGCATTTTTATTTTGTTCGCTATGGAGAGGTGCGAATGATGTGAGTCTATCACTTATTGCTCTGACGATGGTACTTGCGGAGGCACTTGCGGAGACATTATTGCAGGGCGTACGCTTTCGCCCCGCGGAAGCCCTGCTCTTATCAGAGACAGTGCATCCGCAAGCGCACGCCACTGAGTGTGCAAGTTTATATGAAGTACGGGCATTGGCTTTGTAAGAGGTGCTAGCTTCCGTAAGAGATAAATCATTGCTTGTGCCGCTGGCACCAGGGCGTACGCTCCCCCCACGGAAGGTGCGAGCCGCACTGGCGATGACTTGAGAGCTACTACACCTAGACGGACGAACCGCACCCCGAGGGGCGGCCGTCTTTTCCTAAAAAGAAAAGCCTGCTACTCGCCCCTTGCGGTTCGCCCAAACAAAGGCATAGTTAGAACCAAAAGACTGCCAGCGTAAACTCGCATCAAAAAAAGGATATTCACCACTAAGGGTGAATATCCTTTTTCATTTTTAGTATTTATGGCACAGTCAAAAAATCATCGCCTGTGCGGCTCGCACTTACTTTACTGTTACGTCTTGGAAGTCGATGTTTGCTTCTTCCTGCTCTAGGAGTTCCTCAAGACCTTTTGAATATAGTTTCATTGCACGACGGCTCATACCCATAGAAGAGAATCCACCATCATGGAAAAGGTTTTGCATAGTCACTTTGCGAGTGAGATCCGAGAATAGCGTAAGGACGTAGTTTGCACAATCAAGAGCGTCTGCATTGCCTAGTGGTGACATACGCTGCGAGAAGTCCATCAGTGAATCCAAGCCCATCACACCCGAACCAGCTGTGGTTGGGGTTGGAGATTGAGAAACGGTGTTTACACGAATTTTCTTCTCACGTCCCCAGATATAACCAAACGAACGAGCGATAGACTCCAACAGTGCCTTAGCATCCGCCATATCGTTGTAGCCATAAAGTGTTCTTTGAGCTGCGATATACGAAAGAGCTACAACCGAGCCCCATTCATTCACTGCATCTGCCTTACGAGCCACCTGCATCACCTTATGGAAAGAGACAGCCGAGATATCTAGAGTTTTTTGAAGGAAATCATAATCTAGATCGTCATAGGTGCGCCCTTTGCGAACGTTGGGCGACATGCCGATTGAGTGTAGGATGAAATCGAATTTACCTCCGAAGTGCTCCATTGATTTTTGAACCAGATTCTCTAGGTCTTCGATTTTGGTTGCATCGGCTGGGATGAAGATTGTCCCTAGCTTATCGGCTAGTTCTTTAGTCTTTCCCATACGAGCCGCCATTGCGGTATTGGTTAGTACTATCTCAGCTCCCTCCTCAACTGCACGCTCAGCAACCTGCCATGCGATAGACATTTCGTTAAGGGCACCAAAGATGATACCTTTTTTACCTTTTAGTAGTGTTCCCATCTTAAATTATTTTCTAATTGTACCTAAGGCTGGACAGAGATAGCAGTTTTGGGGCATCGCTTGATCATTAAAGCACAGTTTACTATGATGTAAATGAGCATTTAATGGGCGAGGAGTGTGCCAAAAATGCATTTCTGATCAGTCTTTGGATTATTTTATTTTGTCTATTTCTTGGCACAGCAGTCCAAACACCTCTTCGATTGAGCCAGTTCCGTCAATCTCAACATATTTGTTTTGACCTGCATAGAAATCAGCCACCACAGCAGTCTGTGCTTTGTAGGTGTCGATACGGTTTTGGATAATTTGAGGATCTTGGTCGTCAGCACGTCCTGAAACCAAAGCGCGAGAGGTGATACGATCGATAATCATCTGATCTGGAATCTCCATTGCGATCATAGCAGTAACGCTAAGACCCTTCTCGCTCATAATGCGATCGAACTCAACCGCCTGAGCTGTTGTGCGAGGGAAACCATCAAAGATAACACCCGTAGCCGAGCTGTTATTGGCAACATAGTCAGCAACGATACCACATACTAGCTCATCGCTAGCCAATCCGCCGCCTTCCATTTGTGCTTGAGCTGCCTTACCTAGCTCAGTGCCATTGGCAATATTTTGACGAATAGCCTCACCAGTTGAAAGGTGAAGAAGTCCATATTTCTCTTGAAGCAACTCTGCTTGAGTTCCTTTACCTGCGCCCGGAGGGCCAAAAAGTACGATGTTAAGCATTTTTCTAATGTTTGTTTACGTAAAATATTATGAGGATGTAATTTTCAGTTCTCCTCGAAATTGATTAATTTTGCCGCAAAGTTAAACAATTTTTTTTATAAAGTAAGATGAAAACCAATATTTCAAAGCTCTCTAAGGTTGCCTTCGAGCAATTACTACTTCAAGGAAACACCTTTGTGGGCGATGATGCCGCAATGATCGATCGTGGCGATAGACTAGAATTAGTGTCGCAGACCACCATGATGGAGGGTATAGATTTCGATCTGAGCTACTTCCCTCTAAAACATCTTGGCTACAAGGCTGTGGTGGCAGCACTCTCAAATATTTATGCCATGAACGGCATCCCTCAATATATTACAGTCTCATTGGGCATTTCGGCTCGCTTCGCGGTCGAGGACATCCAGCAGCTCTATGTTGGGATTAATAGCGCCTGTGAGAATTACGGCATAGAATTAATCGGAGGCAATACCTCAGCGTCGCTCACGGGACTTATGATAGCTGTGAGCTCGATTGGCGAGGTTGCCAAAGAGAGAGTGACCCCCCGAACTGGCGCAAGCGAAGGGGATCTGGTCTGTATTAGTGGCGGACTAGGTGCGGCATATTTGGGATTGAACATTCTAGAGCGAGAGAAACGTGCACTTAAGGGTAATGCTGGAGCGCAAGCAAAACTAGATGGTTATCAATATCACCTAGGCAAGCAACTTTTCCCACAAGCACCTAGTGGGGTAATCGAGGCGCTGGAGGCTGCCGAGATAGTACCCACAGCCATGATAGACATCACTCGTGGTTTGGCATCAGCTGCACTTAATATCTGTCATGCCTCGCAAGTGGGCATTAGAATAATGCTTGATAGGATTCCTATTGCTAAAGATTCTTTCTCGGTTGCCGAAGAGTTTGGCATTGACCCTGTGGTTGCGGCTCTAAATGGTGGCGATGATTTTGAATTACTCTTCACGGTTCCAGCCTCTCAGCATCAAGACGTGTTGGCTATGGGTGAGGTGATAGGCTATATCGCTCCTCAGAGCGAGGGTGCAAACCTCATAACGCCCGACAACAACGTGATCTCTATTACCTCTCCTGACTTCACTGCGATCGACCCCGAGTCGGACTCCGAGCTAGAGCAGGACGCATAGCGGTGCGAGCCGCACGGGCAGTCATTTAGCTGGAACTTGCGACACTCGGGCGTACCGCAAGGGGCTTAGAGCGTGTTTGCCTTTAGGTAAAGACGATCGCCCCTGAGGGGGGCGGTGCGCTCGTCTCTTTGCATTAGCTCCCGTCACTTCGCATTAACTCTTTGTGAAGAGGGTGCGTATACACACCCTCCAGTCTCTGCGGCTAGGTGCTGCTGGCACTACGCATCAGCCAGCTCGCAACGCCACTAACAAACGCCCAGAGGAAGGCTCACGGAAGCAAAACAAATCTGCTCCACTACCCTCTTTAAGGCCTAGTTGTTTAAATACCTGACCCAAAGAATAAGGGAATGCACTCAGACGGATAGTTGCGGTTATAACACCTAGTTCTTTAAGCTGTTTTTTAAGAAGTTTCGGTTTATATTCCCATACACTTTGCAATGGGTAGCCTTGGCCTGCAAAACCATCCAACTCACAAAAACTCAACACATAAGCTCCAGCATTAATATAAGGCGTATTAGAAAATTCCTTGTGCATATATCGAGCGATAGAGCGAGATTTCACCAAAGCGACATCTGCCACATAGAGCCAAGAGCACTGCATCAAATCACAAGATTCAGCAGGTACAAGATCTGCGAAATAATCTATCATCACCCTGCGACTTTCGCCACCACCGTCAATAATAGTATGTAGAACGCATCCAGGTGAAACATCCTCTCCAAGATGAAGAACGACCTCTTTGCACTCCCCTCGATGGGAGATAACCTCGACCATTGCCTGATCTCCAAAAATATTAAACAACTCCGCCACATCAAACAGCGGCGAGAGTTTCACCATCACCCTGCGAGAGAGTTCCAACATTTGGGGCATCAATTCCACGATATTGGGCGAACAGTCCTCCAAAGCATGACGCTTAGCTCCTTTGTCGTCACGGCGGGCAGGATCACAAAAAATCAAATCAACCTTAGAAAATTCACCCGAATTTTTTGAATGTTCAAAAGAATGAAGGAGCTCTTGTGCAGAACATTCTTTCACTTGGATATTATCGATTGCCAGTCGCTCAAAATTATAACGAGCAATCTGCGCACGCTCAGGATCTATCTCCGAGCTAACCACACGCGTGTAGTGTTTGGAAATATATAAAGAATCTACTCCAAGCCCACAGGTCAGATCGAGCGCCATTTCGCCACTACCCCATTCCCTGGAGGCGGCAACCACCTCAGAGCTGGATTGTTGATAGCTGATGGGGAGAATAAAACAGCGAGCATCATAATAGGACGGCAGTTTGATGCGAGCACGCTGAAGGGTGTCGACACACTGCGCAACAAGGCGATTGCCCGTGCGTAGCGCCACCTGAGAGGGTGTGCACTGTAAATTTTGCTCAACTAGAGCTTGATCTTGCTCGGATAACATTTTTTATTCTTAAGATACTTAGACTTTCGTCAAACCACGTTCGGCCGCGAGTTCTTCTAGTAGCCCTAGCGCAGCATCGAAATCATTGGCTATGCGACCATCCAAAATCGCATCTTTGATTATGGTCTTTAGTTCACCTATGGTATTGCAAGGCGGTAGGCCATACATCTTCATTATCAACGCACCATCGATGGGTGGTTGAAAATTGCGCACTCGATCGCGCTCTTCAATATCAATGAGTTTCTCGCGCACCAGAGCAAAGTTGCGCATATAGCGTTCCACCTTGCGATCATCGCCCGAGGTAATATCCGCCTCACACAGGGTCATCAGATCGTCTATATCATCGCCAGCCTCAAAAAGCATGCGTCTAACGGCCGAATCAGTGACCAAATCTTGCGATAGGATAATGGGGCGCAGGTGCAGAAACACTAGTTTTTGCACATATTTCATGCGCTCATCCATCGGGAGTTTCAGGCGGCGGAACAATCTTGGTATCATCTTCGAACCCAAAACCTCGTGACCATGGAAAGTCCAACCTAGGGCTGGATCATAGCGTTTGGTGGGGGGTTTGGCTATGTCGTGGAACAGAGCCGCCCAACGCAGGTAGATATTATCGGTGTTGGGGGTGATATTTTCAAGCACCTTGAGCGTGTGTAGGAAATTATCTTTGTGTGCTCTTTTGCCCACTTTTTCCACTCCCTTTAGAGCCTCCATTTCGGGCAAGAACTCTTTGAGCAATGCACACTCACTCAATAGCCACCACCCACGAGATGGGTCAGCGGATGCCATTATTTTATTTAGTTCGGTGATTATCCTCTCGCCCGAGATGATCTCCAATCGTGGAGCATTACGCACGATGGATTCTTGGATAGTCGAGTCAATCTCAAAACCTAGTTGAGTTGCAAAACGCACCGCACGCATCATACGAAGCGGGTCGTCCGAGAAGGTCGTATCGGGATCAAGAGGGGTACGGATAACTCCATGCTTCAAATCGAGCATCCCCTCAAAGGGATCAAGCAACTCGCCATAGTTAGCTTTATTGAGAGAAAACGCCATCGCATTGATGGTAAAATCTCGCCTACATTGGTCGTCGTGGAGAGTACCTATGGTCACTTTTGGTTTACGTGAATCACGAGAATAGCTCTCTCGGCGTGCTCCCACAAATTCGATCTCACAGCCTTTGTAGTGCAGGGCGGCAGTACCAAAATTTTTATACACGGTCACTCTCACTCCTAGTTCTCGACCCAAAGCCTCAGCTAGAGCGACTCCATCGCCCACCACTGTGATGTCAATATCGGTGAGGGATCTTTTAAGAAAAAAATCTCGCACATAACCTCCAATCACATAAGCCTCCAGTGAGAGTTCATCCGCCAAGCGGCTCACTATATCAAATATAGGATTATCTAGTTTGCTTTCCACTTTTATTCACTCAATAAATTACTCACCACGAAGCGCTCTGAGATACAACTGAATAGTATTCTCGAACCCTAGATAAATCGACTCGCTAATCAAAGCGTGTCCAATCGAAACTTCCTCAAGCGAGGGGATATTCTCAGCAAAGTAAGCTAGATTCTCAGAACTCAGATCGTGCCCTGCGTTAATTCCCAAGCCACATTCCACTGCCGCTCTGGCTGCCTCAACAAAAGGAGCGATAGCCTTCGCAGGGTCATCCTCATAGCCCACAGCATAGCTCTCGGTGTAGAGTTCGATGCGATCGGTGCCAGTGGTTTTGGCAGCGCGTACCATCACAGGATCGGGTTCAACAAAGATAGACACTCGAATACCTTTGGCTTTGAATCTCTCGATAATTCCCTTTAGCAGTTCTTGATTTGTGATGGTATCCCATCCTGCGTTTGAGGTTATAGCCTCGGGCGGGTCGGGCACCAAGGTAACTTGGGCTGGCACAACCTCCAGCACCAACTCAATAAAATCTTCGCTCGGATAGCCCTCGATATTAAATTCGGTAGTGAGTACCTTTTTAAGATCTCTCACATCATTGTAGCGAATGTGACGTTCATCGGGGCGAGGGTGAACAGTGATGCCTTCGGCTCCAAAACGTTCAGCATTTAGAGCTGCTTGAACAACATTAGGCTGGTCGCCTCCTCGTGAATTGCGCAAAGTGGCAATTTTATTGATGTTTACGCTTAACTTTGTCATAGTTTTAGTATATTTGCTGCAAAGATAAACAATTAATATGAAACTTGCTATCTATTCTTCCCCCTCTATCCATTCTTTGGAGAATCTTTGCCAAACTCTCCAAGAATTGGAATGCCCCTATGATCTTGCCCCCAAAAGCCTCGATGGGAGTGATATGCTTTTGAGCTATGGCGGTGATGGTACTTTCTTGAGCACTGCCCGACTAGCCATCCCTAGCGCATTGCCGCTTCTGGGGGTAAACGGCGGGCGATTGGGTTTTCTCGCCAACACAGCCCCCGAGGATTTCGAGAATTTGATGAGACAGATACTCTCAAACAACTACAATATCGAAGAACGTGAGTTGCTCTGCGTGGAGCGTGAGGGAGAGAACATAGGCGAGGCTCTAAATGAGTTTAGCATCCAAAAAAACAGTCCCTCTATGGTTCATCTCACTCTGAGAGTCGACTCATTAGAGGTTGCAAGCTATTGGGCTGACGGGGTTATTGTGAGTACTTCGACTGGCTCGACGGCCTATTCAATGAGCGTGGGAGGTGCGATAGTAGCGCCCTCGTGTCAGTGTTGGATCATCTCACCCATTGCACCCCACAATCTAAACCTGCGCCCATTGGTGGTATCTAGCAACTCGAAGATAGAGATTATCGCTCAAACTCGCTCTGTGGAGTCCTCACGAGCAACGCTAGATAATAGAGAAACACTCTTTGAGAGCGGCACAAAATTCACCCTCTCTCGCAGCCCTCGCACGCTGAGGGTGGTGAGCAATCCTGATAGTTCATTCTATGACACTCTAAGATGCAAATTACACTGGGGCTTAGATGCAAGAGGCTAAGTGAGTAGAGATAACAACCGCTGAATTTTTTCACTAAAAATTTGGTTTACAAAGCATTCGGTCTTATTTTTGTATAGTAAGGGTTTGCTCCAAAGAGACATACTTAAACTCTTCTTTGGAGTATTTAATATTCACCTTAGTAAAAAAACAAAAGCCATGAAAAAAGAAGATTCAAAACTACTACTAGGACTCTGCATCGGACTGGCCGCAGGCGCGGCAATTGCCTATTTTAGTCAACCTGACAATCGTACTAAATTTGCCAAAGGGGTCAAAGGCGCAAAAGACAAGCTAAAAGACCATCTTGAGTCTATGATGGAAAAATGCTCCGCTAAAGAAGAGTCCTGCGACTCGCAAGAGGGCACTTGCTGCTCTAACGAACAAAACTAAGCCAAAAAAACATACTACTTCTATGAAGTCAGAAAACCAAGCACCACTTGAGGGTTTTGCAAAAGACGCAAAACAATACGCCTCGCTAAAGCTCGAACTACTAAAGCTGAAAACCTACGACAAGACGAGTTCTATTGTATCAAAACTAATGCTTGCAATCACTCTTATGATGATTGCTCTGATGATGCTATTGTTTTTGTTTTTAGCACTAGCGATTTTCCTCAATAGCTTGTTTGAGACTCAGGGGATTGGTTTTTTGATTATCACGGGCTTCTACGCAATAATTTTTGCGGTGATATATCTCTGCAGTGGAAAGATTACTCGCAAACTGCAGAACATCATACTTGGCTCGCTAATGGACGATGAAAAGGAAGGAGAAGGAGATGAAAAATAAAACAACACCCATCCAAAAACTTCACCAGCGCTGCAATGAGATTCAAAAGCAATGCGATGTACTAGAGGGCAGACTCTCCGAGCATGTTGACTATCTCAAAGAAAATGGAAGAGAGATTCTATGGCAGCAAGCTAAAACATTTTTCTTTCGCCGAAGATCGAAAACCTCAGAACCTTTTGCGCTCGAGGCGTTAAAAGATGTGGGTATGTCGCTACTTAATTCTGTTCGTGGAGCAGCTGTGAGTTGGGCAATAGAAAAAGTTAAAGATCTTGCTCTAGGATTTTTGAAAAAGAAGTAGTACCTTTACCTTAAGATTACACCCCCGCTACCTGATGGAGTTCAACGACTCATTGGGGCGGGGCGTGCTTTTATTGGGGCTTCAACCTGCTTAAGGAGGGCAACAAGAACCTTACTCTTGTGCGGCTCTTGTGCGGCTTTTGTGAGGCTCTTGTGAGGCTCTTGTGAGGCTCTTGTGAGGCTCTTGTGCAGCTCTTGTGAGGCTCTCGTCCAACACAATCACAAAAAAACTAACTCTAACCCTTTCAATGAAAAAAACTATCCTTACCCTTTCGGCATTAATCATTGCCACCACTGCAGGAGCGATCTCCAACAAACTGCACCACAAGCAAGAAAAACAAGAGCGAGTGTGTCAGCGCCCTGCTCCTGAAAAAAGATTATTCACCTCACCCGTTGTAGAGTCCGAAATAAAGCGAGTGACCTCTCTTTTGACCAACGAAAAACTAAAGTGGATGTTCACCAACTGTTTCCCTAACACTCTAGAAACCACAGTCCACTATCGCACTTTAAATGGCGTGCCCGATACTTTTGTCTACACAGGCGACATACACGCAATGTGGCTCAGGGATTCGGGAGCACAGGTTTGGCCTTATGTTCAACTTGCCAATGAAGATCCAAATCTAAAGAAAATGCTTTGGGGAGTTATCAACCGTCAATTTATGAGTATCAACCTCGATCGCTATGCTAATGCGTTCAACGATGGGCCTGTGCCCGATGGCCATTGGATGAGCGACGGAACGGATATGATACCCGAGGTTCACGAGCGCAAATGGGAGATAGACTCTCACTGCTACCCCATCCGCCTAGCGCACCACTACTGGAAAACAACTGGCGATGCCTCTATCTTCGGCTCCGAGTGGGAAAAAGCAATCACCAACATCCTCAAAACCTTCAAAGAACAGCAACGCAAAGACGGTAAACCGGGACCCTACAAATTCACTCGAGTGACCGACCGCCAGCTAGACACCAAGGCCAACCACGGTAAAGGTCACCCCGTAAAACCCGTTGGACTTATCGCTTCGGCTTTTCGCCCTTCGGACGATGCGACAACATTTGAATTTTTGATCCCTTCGAACTTCTTCGCTGTGAGTTCGCTGCGCAAGGCTGCCGAGATTCTTGAGACTATCAACAAAAACCCCAAGCAGGCTAAAGAGTGCCGAGAGCTTGCCGATGAAGTAGAGGCCGCTTTGAAAGAATACGCCATCTACGACCACCCAAAATATGGAGACATATATGCGTTTGAGGTTGATGGTTTCGGCAATCAGCTAATTATGGACGATGCAAATGTGCCTAGCCTTTTGGCAATGCCCTACCTAGGGGATGTGGACGTGAACGATCCTATTTACAAGAACACACGAGCGTTTGTATGGAGCACTGACAACCCTTACTTCTTCCGTGGAACAAAGGGCGAGGGCATTGGAGGACCACACGTGGATTGGGGTATGGCGTGGCCTATGTCTATTATGATGCGTGCGTTCACCTCTCAGAGCGATGCTGAGATCAAGGAATGCATAGAGATGCTGATGAACACGGATGCCAACACAGGCTTTATACACGAATCATTCCATGTGGA